>JAFGHA010000021.1 GCA_016930275.1 Chitinispirillaceae bacterium | reverse complement strand
TGGAGTTAAGGTGAAACGCGCGTTTCTCTTCCCGACTCCGGTTTTCACCGGAGTGACGTTGTGCATTCAATTCCAAGACAGTTAATAAAGGATAAGATGATAGTGCATGTAGCGTGTGCTGCCTTCTGCGAAGAAAATTCGAAAATAGAGACGCAGTCGATTGAAACCCATTATTTTACATCCCATAAAATAACCCGATAGTCGTTAGCTCTTGTCAGTAATTGTTTCCCATCCGGTGAAAATATGACGGATATGGGTGGTTCGGTATGACCGATGCATTCCTGCAGCAGATCGCCCGTACCTGTTTCAAATACGTCCAAACTTTCCGATCCCCAATATCCTATGGCAGCTTTCGAACCGTCCGGTGAAAATGCTGCACAATTCAAGGTACCGTTTCGAGGAATGTTCACCTTTTGAAGAATCTTCCCGTCGGTCAAATCGATCTGCTCTACCATGTTGCCGATCAACAGTACACTTTTTCCATCGGTGGAAAACAGAATATCAAACACGGCAGGCATATCACCAATCGTTCTGAGGTGTTCACCGGTAGCGACATCAAATGTTTTTACCGAATCGGAACCGGCATTCACCGCAATAACGGATCCGTCCGGTGAAAAGGCTATACTTCTGATAATACCATCATCAATAGAGAATGACCGTATTCGTTTTGCGTCGGTACTCCAGAGCGTCAAGGTACCCTCGCCACCTGAAAGTACCATTGAATTATCCGGAGAGAAAATTGCAGAATATTCGTGGTTAAATGGACAAACAGATATACTTGTGCCCGTCGATACAGTGTGAAGATAAACCCCAAAGGCGCTATATGCGGCCAGGATTTTCGATCCGTCCGACGAGAAATACAGAATTTCAGCCAGATCGTTAATATCAGTTAAGCTATTTATTACTGTACCGCTGCTTTTATCGACAAGTTTGATGTGAGACTTCGATCCTGATCTGGATCCCCATGCGATAGTCGAGCCGTCGGGCGAGAATGCAAGAGATGGAAGCCATGTGGCTGAATCAGGATAAATCGCATGCATGAAATTTACCGCGAAATTCGCGGTAATGGTTTTATCGTCATCCAGAATAACCCAGGCGGTATCATTGCTTATTTTCAGGAGAGGACCTTCCCATGACTTAAAAAGATACCCGGAATCGGGGCGTGCGATCAGCAACACCGTTTCGGGTTGCGTACTGAGGATACGACTTATATCGGGACTTTTCAGTACCTGTCCATGTTTCGCTTCGATCCGGAGCAGATTATACTTCGTGTAGGTCACCATAACTTCTTTCGGGCCGGACATCGTGACCCATGCGGTATCGCCGGATACCCGCGACGTGTCGCCGGTCCAGTACGGGCAGCAGTAATTCTCTTTCGGTGTGGCGATCAATCGAACCGTTTCTCCGGTATCGTACATGGCCCTGGCCGGATTCACTTCGACAATACCGGCGACACTATTTGTAACAGTCAATTTAAAAATTTTTATAAATTCAGCCGTGATCTCCTTGAAGTCATCCATGAGAACCCATGCGGTTTGGCCCTCCTCCCGGGCAATAGGGCCGTCCCATGACGTTAAACGATACGATTCTTCGGGTTCGATCGTCAGCGACACCAATTGACCGGAAAGATATTGCGGTCCCTCCGGACTTACGGTTACGGTTCCATGGTCGGAATGGACGGTTAATAGATACGACGGGTAGAAAAACGAAACCGGACCGTGCATGACGGAATAATCATGGGTATATCGCGGTACGATCTGCACAATATATCCTGCTCCGGTAGAGATTAGAACCGATTCGTTACAGGGCGGCGAGCCGTACCAGCTGACCTTCTGGCTGGTCATGAATGTACCGGAAATCGACGAATCAGTGAATGCGATGGTCACACTGTCACCGAGATTCACCACTCCGTTTTCCGGTATCGCAATCGGACCGTTCAGCGAAAACGATTGAGTATGGGGGGCTTCTGCACAATCGCTTATGATAACCGACAGCGTCAGAGAGTCAACGGTTTTACCGTCGGAGGCAATGTACACCGAGAACAGGTTACCTTCTTCCGTTACCCCCGTCCAGGTTCCCGGTCTGATACCTTTCGTGAGTGACACTTTACTCATAAGTATTATTGTGTTGTCGGTATTCCAGGCGACCGGCACGTTTTTTGAGTAATATCCGGCCATGGTACATTGCACGGAATCCGGTTTTTCATTGGCCGCGGCAACCGACGGAGTCGAACCACCGGCCTTTTCGCCCGAAAGCCGGTTCATCCTGGTCCCGATATGCCGGTTATTGATCGTGATAAAACGGGATGTCTGAACCATATTTCCATAATAAATCCGGTATACATACACACCTGCGGCTTCAACCGCGGGCGGTATCGTGTGTCGACCGGTTTTCAGCGTGATCCGTCTGGATTCGAGACGTGCTCCGCTTGTTGAGAACAGGTCGATACGGAAATCGGTATCACGCGTCGTTTCAATCGTTATAAAACCATTCTGAATAATGCAGGAAGTTTGTTTAACAGCCATTGCATCAGGGTACCGGACCCCTGCAGTAACAATGGTGAAGCTACCGGAAGTATCGGTAGTATCGATACTGTCGTAATTCAACAGTTTAACAACAACTCCGGACAGTGCCGAACCGGTTGCACTGTCCTTGACCGTGCCGCCGAACTGCCCCGCATAGGTCAAACGCCCCGCCACGGCAGTGAAGACAAGGATGAAAATGGGAGAGTATTTCATGGCATGAACGACAACTTGTTCAAATGAGCGACGGGAGCGGAAAAATCGAATGACTCGCCGAATATGCGATATCCCGTTATTCATGACGGGTATGTTCAGATCTGACCTGTTTATAATTATACCAGCGGCGGAATCTTCTTGTCAAGTTACTAATTCAGCAACCCGGTTTTTACGGTAGCCGCAGATGATAAACCGATTTAACTCCATATACCGCTTAGATCATATATATCAGAACCGATTTTTACTCTGATCCGTTTCAATCGCTCTTGTCTTTTCAGATTCAGGAGCTGAGTGACGTTGTTTTTTCCTCTCCGTAAACAACTTACCATGTTCGTATCATAAAATGGAAATGACTGAGCCCGCCGATCGATGTTTCAAAATCATTAACAGTACGGACGGTCCTGTGATATAATAGAATCGGTGAAATCTCTTACGACATTTTTCACTCCTGTCGGCGCCGAATACCCTCTCGGAGGTGGTTTGTGTAAGCAGAGGCATCTTATCACATTGATTCTTATAACGTTTTCAATTCCGATGTCTCACTTCACAATCGACCTTCAGCCAGTCTGTTTGTAACATAATAAACTAAATAATGGGTTTTCGTCAGGTCATTTCAGCGTTTTTCAACTGCCGCCGGAACATTTTCCCAACAACCTGAGCACCCGCAGTCGTATTTTTTATATATTACTACCAGGCACTGAATCCCCTGACAGTACCAACTATCCATTTCTCGCCGTTGCATAATTCTAAGAGGTAACAATGCCGACAAACCTCAGACCAGTTGTTATGGTTATTCTCACCGTCTCATTCACCATCTCTCCGGTACGCGCCATAAGCAGTAGTTCAAGAAGTACCGGCAAGGCGCTGCTGAAACGGGCTCTTACCGCCCTCACTTCGGACAGCCTGACCATCAGGTACGATATCGCGAATAAAACACCGATCTTCATTGCGGGAAAAACGGATGCGGAGTCTTCACCGTTACTGCAAAAAACCACGATCGCCGCACAGAACAAAGCCCGCAGCCGATCGTATCTTTCGAAAATCAGCCGCGCACTCCGGATTCGCCGCCCCGCGGAAGAGTTGATGATAACCGACAAAGAAAATCCCGGTTCCTTCACGACTGCACATTTCCGGATCCGGCAGAATTTCCGTGGCATCCCGGTGCTTGGAGCCGGCGCCACTCTCCATCTGCATGGCGACCGTGCCGAACTTGTCGGTCGAATTTTCCCCACACCGAGTGTATCGACGGTGCCGCCCCTCAGTGCCAGGCAGGCCGTTGAACAAGCGGTAGCCGATCTTCGGGCCGCTGAAGTAGTGCTGCATGACTTCAACACCGGTGAACAGGCGATTCTCGGCTATAATGCACCATCCGCCGAACTCGTTGTCTACCCAGCCGCCGACGGCGACCGTCTCGCTTATCAGGTTCTGGTCCGCCCGAACATCCTCGATTGGTGGGAGTATATAGTGGATGCCGGTACCGGTGAAGTACTCCTGAAATTCAACCGCACCTGCGATGCGGGCGACGCCACGGCCAATGCGCGCGATCTTTCCGGCACGGAGCGTCTGATCCATTCGTATCAGACGGATAAATATTACCAGATCGATGCATCACGCCCCATGTTCGACGCAACACAATCCCGGATCCCCGATGAACTCACCGGTGCCATCGTCACGTACGATTACCGGAACCGGTATCCGGCCACATCGCCGTTCAATCTCATCACCTCCTCCGATAACACCTGGGATCCTAAAGCGGTATCCGCCCAGTACAACTCCTCCATTGTTTACGAATATTACCGTACCGTCCATAACCGTAATTCGATCGACGGCAACGGCGGCTCAGTTCTTTCCTTTATCAACGTTGCCGATATGGACGGCAGCGGATTGGACAATGCCTACTGGAACGGTGTGGGAATGTATTACGGTAACGGCCGACGCGTTTTCAATCCGCTGGTCGCCGCACTCGACGTTGCCGGACACGAAATGACCCACGGGGTCGTTCAGGCCACGGCGGCACTCCGCTATGTCGGGCAATCAGGCGCGCTTAACGAATCATTTGCCGACATTTTCGGCTGCATGATCGAACGTGAGAACTGGAAAATGGGCGAGTCCGTTGTTCGTGACGGCATCTATGTCTCGGGAGCAATGCGGGATCTTTCGGATCCGCACAACGGTGTATCCGAGGGACGTGACGGATGGCAGCCGCGCACCATGAAGGAATACCGGACCCTGCCCAATACCACGGCAGGTGACAACGGCGGCGTTCACGTCAACAACGGCATTCCAAACTACGCCTATTACCTTTTCGCATCCGCGGTCGGGAATGATAAGGCGGAGCAGGTATATTACCTCACGCTCACCGAATATCTGAGCGCTTCTTCACAATTCGCCGATATGCGCATCGCCTCCCGCCTGGCGTGCGAAGAACTCTACGGAAAGGAGTCGCCGGAAGCGGCAGCACTCGCTGCGGCGTTCGACAGTGTGGGAATCTTCGACAATACCCAGCCATTCGACCATATTGCCGATCTGCCGGTCAACCCCGGACGTGAGTACATACTGCTCACCGCGGCGCCGCCCGCAGCTGACGGCACCACGATGTATATCGCGGACAGCGCCTTCGGATCGTTGACCGCCGTTTCCAAACGTCCGGTTCTGTTCCGTCCTTCGGTTTCCGACGATGGCAAGAAAGTCCTGTTTGTCAGCGAAGACAAACAGCTCATCGCGCTCAACCTGAACGGCACCGTGGCAACGGAAACAATTATCGACACGTCAAAGATCTGGTCGCGTTGCGCGATTTCCCGTGACGGTCGACGGTTCGCCGCGGTGCGTGATCAATCGGATACGGCTATCTATATCGGCAGCATGGACGGTGGGACTGCACGGAAGTTTAACCTCAATGGTCCTGCCGACGGTGCTTCTCATGCGGTTACCGGTGCGGTCATCTCCACTGCACTTGAATGGAATTTCTTCGGCGACAATGTCATATACGATGTGTACAACTCTTTCCCCGGACCGAATGGTTCAGTGCTGCAAAACTGGGATATCGGTTTTCTGCGGGGCTGGGACCCTTCGGCGGAATCGTTCGGCGACGGCGAGATAAGCAAGCTCTTTAGCAATCTCGGCGACGGCATCAGTGTCGGCAACCCGACATTCTCAAAGAATTCTCCGAATATCATTGCCTATGAGTGTGTCGACAACCTGACCTATTCCACCTCAGTCATGACCATGAATATGGAAAACCGGAAAACCGTTACTACCGCAACAACGGCATTCCCCGGATATCCGAGCTACTCGAAACGTGACGATAAAATCGCCTATTCGACTATTAACGGAAGGGATACCGTCATTTCGGTGGTACAACTCGAAGACGACAAGCAGACCGTCGTCGGCAGCCCGTCTATCGCGATCCGCAGAATGAAATGGGCTATCTACTTTGCCGACGGAAGCAGGGAACTCACCCGGTCCCGTCAACCGGTTCCTTTGCGGCGGGAACCTGCCACCCTCCCGGGAGTAAAAATTCTCTCGAGCAGGAACGGGCTGAAGGCAGTGATTACCGGTGCCGGAAACGTCGGCGTCCGCATCAGTGTTGTGCGGGCTGATGGAAGGATAGTACATCGGGAAATACTGTTCGCCGCCAGTAAAACGGTCTCATATACATGGAACACCCGAGGAGCGATCGCACGCGGCATCTACTTCATCCGAATGGAAACTCCGCGGGGTATCGTGGCGAAAAAGTTCGTACTGTTCTGATTCTCTTCCATGCATTTCGTCGAAACCAGATGGCATCACACTGCTGAAGAGGTGATCGAACACCGGCTATCACCTCTGCCACCCGCCATGTTCCATCGGAACATCTCCCACCCCATGTATCCGGACGATAGGTATTTATGGAATTTTCTCGGTAAGGGTGAGGGTGATTCCTTAATCGTGGAACACATTCCGCACAACGTGTTATACTGTATATAACCTCTCCCTCGAAAGCAGGTACCCCATGAACCGTATTGCACCGCTGCTGATTATCCTTGCGACAACGGTTACCCTTGCCCAGAACGCGACGACTCCCGGTCCTATCGATACTCCCTACCCCACGATCACCTGTCTCGCGGTAGACTGGCTGATTGAAGGTGACGAGAACCTCAACTGTACCGTAGCCGTGAAATACCGGGAGAGCGGCACCACCGGCTGGCATGAGGCGATGCCGCTGCGTCGGGTCCCCGCGGGGAACAATCTCGGATTCTCATGGCATAACAAATGCAGCGGGTCGCTGTTCGACCTTAAGCCGGCCACGGCTTACGAGATCAGTCTTACACTGAGCGACCCCGACGGCGGCAGTGCGCAGGAAACCGTTACCGCAACCACCCGTCCGGTTCCCCGGGTAACTGAAAACGCCGTTATCACCGACATTCCAGCGGATACCTACGGTACTCTCGATCCCGAAAACGGCACCGAAGCTGCCCCAAGGATCTACCGTTCGGTTGACGGATCGGCGAAGTACGACTTTGTGGACCTTCAGAATAAAAAGTGGGTTATCCTCTGGGGCCTCACGATAAAGAGCAGCGGTGAAACGAGTGCACGGGCGATCAAGGCAAACGGAGCGCAGAACTGTGCGATACGGTACTGCACGATCGAGGGACTCTACGGTATCACCGCTTACGGCGACGGTCTCACCGACTGCTACATCGCCGACAACATCATCACCGGTACCACCGGCTGGTCCAACGCGACCATGGGTGCCGACGGAGAGAACGAAGGCGAAGGGATCCAGTTCACCGGACCGGGAAACGTGATCTGCCACAACCGTATCATCGGGTTCCGGGACTGCATCTCGACCATGGAGGATGACGAAGCGGAAAATCAGTACGGTATCGATATGTACAACAATGACATTTTCACCGGTGCCGATGACGGCATCGAGGCGGATTTCTGCTCCGGAAACTGCCGGGTGCTGCGCAACCGGATCACCAACAGCTATGTGGGAGTGAGTTCACAACCGGGACTCGGCGGCCCCACCTACTTCATCCGCAATGTGATGTACAACGTGGTGCATGCCGCCTTCAAGTTCAAAAGAGACAGCCGCGGAGATGTTGCGCTGCACAACACCGTGGTCAAGGTGGGAGCCGGTCTCGCCGGAAACGACGCGATGGACTTCGCATTCTTCCGCAACAACCTCGCCATCGGCGGTCCCACGGGGGGGGTTGACTGGGGTGGCTACGGAGCGGGGAACCCCTACGCAGCCGACATTCGTGATCCGGGTGACCACAGCAGTTTCGATTACGACGCGGTGGGTGTATCGGGAGTTCAGTACATCGCCAAAATAGGCGGCGAGCCGTTTGATGAAGTTGAACCGCACGGTATTGCCGATATAACACTCACCGAAGTATTCCCCGGTGTCGACTTCCCGAACCCGCCGGTCCCTGAACGGGATACGGTCGACCTGCGCCCCGCCGCGGGCAGCGTCGTCATCGACCGCGGGGTCGTACTGCCTAATATCAACGACGGCTACACCGGTACGGCCCCGGACTGCGGTGCCTACGAAGCGGGAGCACCTCTGCCGATTTACGGCCCCCGCCCGGAAGGTATTGATGAAGAAAGCGCGATATTCAACCGTTTCGTATATCACGGTAAACAACCACGCACCGGCAACAGTATGCTTCAGATTACCACCGCACGTGAACGACTGAACGTCAGCGGTATTCTCCACCCCACAGGTCGGACGGTCATCTCACTTCATTCCCTTTCAGGCAGAAATATCTGCGAGATCGACCTCCCTTACCGCCGGACGGAACATCTCCACGTGAGTTTTCCTGTAAAAAGCCTCACTCCGGGATGCTATCTGGTACAGGTACGCACCGGAGCAACGTGTATTTCGGCTCCGACGATAATCAGGTGAGACTGTCGGAAACAAGTGTTTTAATTGGTGCGTTTCGCGATTTGCCTGTTGATAAACTACTTATACCAGGTGTTTCCGTCGAGTTTCACAAGGCACTGATGAAAAACACCTCCGGCAAAGCAGGTATTTGAACAGGATAGTATTCTCCTCCTAAAAATCTTCAACAGATGAACATCTGTCAAATATTATCTCACCTGAGAGTCCTTTCCTGTTTATATTATAAAACGGGTGTATTCCACCAGGTTGATACGTGCGGGAGAACGATGTTCCTTCAAACCTCATTTTCATTTTTCTTCACTATAAAAGAAGCGCTTCCTCAGTCGTAATAACATAACCAAGGAGTGATTCCCGTGAGAACTCAATTTATTAACTTTTTTCTGTTCTTCTTTCTGATTACCGGAAATTCCCGCGGATTGAATATCGAACCCGATTCCATTGCCAAAGGAGTCACCCCGTGGTCCGATTACCACCTGCCGCTGGATACCGTAACCGTCGACAATCCGGGTGACGAGACGGTGATCGTCGACTCGATTACCATCCGGCTGCTTGACGGTGATTCTATTGATTTTATTGCATGCAGAGATTGTGTACCGGGGGAATACGCCGAATACCTCTACGGCGGCTGGTCGTACGGACAGAGTGACACATCGCTGCGCTACATGAGTGACAGTCTGTTTTTACTGCAGGATGGCGACGGGCGTCCGGTTACGTTCGCGGTACCGGCGGACGGTTCAACGGAATTCATCCTTTACCTTTTCGTCAACTGCCCGGTCTGCGGACGGATGCCTTCCATTCCGGCTGCGGTGAATTATAGGTATATGTTCCACCTCTCCACAGGACAAACCGACACCCTGCGACTCACTATTCATAACAGTACCGTTGTTCATAGCCCCCCCGGTTCTTTCATGGCGAATAAAAACCGGGCCGGTCAAATGATCAATCACACGATTACCGGAAGAAAACTCAACCGGGGTGATAACCGGTACAGAGGGATTGTTATCGGTGATGATGGTAAGCGGCTCATGATAGAAACCAGTCGGGGCAGCGTGAAAAAACACTGATCCTGATGCTATCTGCCACTATCATATATCCGTCTGCATTTCCTATTCAGGTGAACCGCCCGGTCACAGTTTGCCCCTCTCTTTCCTTCGTTTGATCACGCTCTCGCCCGAAGCTACCTTAGAATCACCTGTTTCCCCTCGTCAGCTATTTTACGGATATTCATTGGTTTGATGGAAGTCCGTGCAGTATTCATTCTTCCGAGAAGGTTGACCGTTGCATGGGAGCATGAGTAACCGGCGACGTTCTCTTTCCGGTTCGGTACCGATGGAGGCCTGTGTACGGGCACATCGCCTCCTTCAACAAGTCTGAATCCCGCCGCACGGGCATACATCGAATATTCCTCGTTCATCAGCCAGACCGGTGTAACGACCGAACCGTCGTACGGGACCGTCCCCTGCTCCCCTATATTCAGTGTCACCTCGGAGGAATCGATCTCACCGGTCAGCGAAAGCGTATCCATCATTGCTGCGGCGCTGTATTCATGTATTACACTCGTTATCAATGAAATCCCTTCGGAGGAGATTCTCAGATTCACCCTCGCTTCCCCGCACGCACCATTGACAGAATATACTCCCAGCCAACCGGGAGTATGAATATCGGAAAAAAAGATATCACGGCACTCCTCCTCATACATTTTATCTTCATACACATGAACACCGGTAATCGTATCATCGGTGATATGAATTGTATCCTGATCATTCAGGAACATCTTTTCATGTGGTACTTTATAAAAACGCAGCTTTACGGATTGTCTGGTTATTTCAACGATACGTATAATTGAACGGTCGAAAATAACCGTTCCGTTTCCCTGCAGGCCGACAAGTTCCTTCGGGCGCAGACGACCGGTTATCCCCTCACCGATCGTATCGAGTGTTGATTTATTGGCGGCGGTGTCGATTCCGGTAACGACATATCCTCCGGTATCCGACCATATGGTGTCATTAACTCTGTAATGCCACAGATCAACCGTGTAAAAGAACATTTCAGTATAACTGTTCAACCGGTATACTGCGTAAATCGTGTCATTCTCGACATGATAACCGAAATATTTCGGACTCAAAGCCGCGTAAGGAGATGAAACGGACAAACAAATAAACAGCATCGTTGCAAGTATTGCAGATCTGCGCGGCATATTGTAATCCCCTGTTGGTGAGTAACTACTCCATTTATTAAAATAACCGAAAAAATTGTTTTCGTGGTGGCATACGGGAACAATCTGTTGTCTGGTGACAACGTAAATTATAGTACGGAAAACCTGAAGAAACCGTATCGTCCCGTTTTTCTTTCGGTCCTGTTTCAAGGGGCGGTTCTCAACAGCGCGTTTCCTTTGAAGATCTTTGATTGATAGTCCGAAACGACAGTATTCGGATCACCTGACAAGGTATCCTCTTTTTTCCGGTCCGGCAGATATTTCCGGGATACTGTTTTCCGTTTGAACCGCTTTTTATCACACCGTTCAGAAACCGTACAGTATTCAGTACCGTGTTGAGAGGAAGCACATCGGATTGGCCTCTGCAATCTGACGATAATCATCAGGGGAAAGGCCACCCCGAATATCGATACTGTGGGCACGTTCCGAGATATCCTTCTCGGCAATATAGAAATCGGTACCGAGAAGAATCCGGGAACGAAGGAGCCTGTCCCCCAGCAGTGCTTTCAGCAGGTTCATCAGTGTGGGATCATTGACGACATAGGCAATATCACCGTAGAGATTTGGATACCTGTCGTTTCGGATGAGGTCGGTAATGACTTTGAGCCATGAGACCGGCTGCGTTTCATCCCATCTGGTTGCCAGATAGGCATGCCACTCTTTTGAACCACCCAGGTGAGAGAAGCAGAGTTTCAGTTCGGGAAATCTGTCAAGTACATACGCGTAATTTTCCGGATGGCTGTACACTTCTGCAAATGCGGCTTTTTTGCGTTTCCTGAGCTGCGCTCCGGTTTTGGGGTGGACAAGCATTTCGCGGGTGACGGGATAATTGAAGTGTATACCA
Source organism: Chitinispirillaceae bacterium (assembly GCA_016930275.1). Lineage (GTDB taxonomy): Bacteria > Fibrobacterota > Chitinivibrionia > Chitinivibrionales > Chitinispirillaceae > JAFGNB01. Next base: position 8,001 of record JAFGHA010000021.1, on the reverse strand, counting down.
ATGGCCGAACAGTGCGTCATGACCGGTATTGCGTGATTCTGGCAGTAGGAATAGAGATCATAAAGCCGTTCATCGAACGGATAGAAGCCAAGAGCCGGATAGAGTTTCACCCCGGCAAATCCCTCCTCCTCGATATACCGTTTTACCAGGTCGGCAATTGCCGGCCGACGGGGATCGGCGCAGATAAACGGTCTGATGGTGTCACCATGAATCTTCCTGATATCCGCCAGTTCCTCCAGCTGCTTCTCAAAACTCACCTGACATTTTCCTGCTCCCATATACTCCATGTCTATTGACAATACGGCAAAAACCGTTCCCTTCGGGTAGTGACGAGCAAGAAAGTCAAAGATAGCCTCCTGGGATCTGAAGTTGCCGATATTGGCAAACGCAGTATACTGATCGAAGATATCGTTGCAGCTTCCGGAGGTCACCGTATTTATGAATCTGCCGAGCGGTCGCGTAAACGAATCATTGGAAAAGAGACGATAGAGTCCGAATTTCAGAAAATGATCAGGTACACACCGGTTGGTAAAAATATGAGTATGACAGTTGTGGATTCTCATCGATTATCCTCCACAGTACAGTGGCATTCGCCGGTCCGTTTAACAACCGGGAGCATTCCACAGAATACTTCTTGAATATATTACAAAGTATATGTTTTGTCTATTCTCAGGATATTGTTTAAAACAGCAACAGAAATCGCCGTGGCGCGGGGATGAGGTTCTGTTCTCGTAAGGCAGAATACACGATGAACAGGTGTGATGCGGAAACAACTGCCACCGGGGGGGAGGGGGGAACCGTTCAATAAGGAGCTGGAGAGTTCACGCTTCAGGAACGGCAGGGTGACAACTACCGTGAAACCGACCGTGTCAAGGAATAATCCGATCCGGAATTAAAGTATACTTGCAGCATTTTCAACAGCAGCTGTGGGGTTTCCATCAAAGGTATAACCGAACAGTGCGATATCCATATGATATCTTTCGCCTACTTTATCGATGAGGTCAGGGGAATAATAATTCAGGTAATTCCTGGAGCCGCTTGGTCGTAAATGGTCCAGATTTCCACTGATCTTGTAAATAGCACAGAGGCGGTTAAAATCTGAATTCAGGGTTTCAAATTTACCCAGAAAATTCGGCAGAAATTCACCCGTTTCATCGGTTAACATACAGTGTTGGGATTGGAAGTGCGGATCGGCTTCAGAATCCGGTATTTCACTGACCGCATGAACAAATTGCTCAAAAGTCATTCCTTTCTTAAAGGTACCGAATTTACGGAAACTTAAAAAAACACCATCTATGTAATCTCGCTCATCTCCGCTCTGCTTTGCATAATAGGTCGCATCTTCGTCTGCCAACATTTTATTTCGATAACAGGAGACAAGGCGATCCCAGGGATTTCTGACGAACCCGACAACGAGTACTCCCCGTTTCTTCAATTCTTTTACCTGTCCGATCTCTAACCGTACATAGGAATGATCGGTTATTTGGGCAGGCGTCAAATCTTTTCCCTCACACATATTGACAAAAAAACTTCGAAGACTGGTACAGGCTACCTTTGGTATGTATATATAGACGGTGAGACAATTCCTGAACCAGAGTCTGTTATTCATGAGCGATCTCCATTCATTCATCACTGTACTGCTGGTGGTCATTATACTTTATCGGTACCGGTATGAAAAACTGAACAGATATCTGTATACTAGATCTTCTCAGTCCCATGAGAAACAGCCGGTGTATCCCTGAAATCGCCTGAAATCAGGTACACTGTACACTGGAGTGAGTAATACAATCGACAGGTATCAGGCGGGGACCTATATCGGGAACACCGGATTATCATTGACCGGCTGCAGATTTTGTCGGGGATTTCGGAGAGCCCTCTGGAACAACGAGATACCGAGTATATGTTAAATGAGAGGTGAGATACAGTCATAAAACATAACAGAGATGCTGAAACCGACAGCCTGTTTAAAGATTATTGCAACAAAAATTACACTTCCATCGTTTATTGTATGAAACATCTGTGAAAAAAAATCATTCCCGTTGATACTGCTTTGCTGTTTTGATGCGGTTCCGGTATCGGAAGGGGCGGGAATATGCCACCGGATTGAATGGCATCATACCGATTGAAACAGATAACAGGAATGATTTCAGGAACATCCTATCGTCGCTGAAATAACGGTGCACGTAAATGAGGCCCCTACCTATTCCCCGTCAATTCCGGTTCCGGCGACGGTGTGGTCATCGTGAGCGACAGCAGTTTCGATTCATTTTCTCCGCTCAGAAACGCGCTCAGCTCCGCATCGACCAGCAACAGTATTTCTTCCGCCTCGGCGATAAGCGGTCTGATTTTATCCCAACTCAACCGGTAAGTGCAGGCGGACGTCATGTAATGGCGAAAACTCATGTACGGATGCAGCAGCTCCATGAGCATCCTGCTGATAACGACGGAACGTCCGGGTGCCGGCATGGCAATCCACTCGAGGACTTCCGCATCGGAGAGTTTTCCTTTCCGGGAACCGTGATCATATTCGGCAATGATATACCTGAACATCTTGTCGAATCCGGAATACAGCAGCTGCAGTACTCCCGCAAGTGCGATCATCCCCGGTTCACTCGGATGTTTGACTGCGGTCCGGTCGAGAAGCGGCTGGTAGGTTTCCATCAGGTCGTGCAGTTGATCCAGCTCGTTTCTGATGCGTGCCGCGCAATCGGGCTGCAGCTTTCCGTGCGATTTGAGATAGTCGACATAAGGATCGTCCTCATCGAGATCGACCAGACGGCAGGGACGCTTGACGACACTCATCATCGCTCCCATTGCGCTGAAAAAGGCGTCGGGCGGCAGTCCGGTGACGGCAAGTTCGATCATCGGGATATCCGTTGATTTAGCTTTTGCCATAGCACCGAAAAAGAATACATCCTGAGCACCGAAGGATTGAAGAACCTCGGCGGCTTTCAGGATCAGTTTTTTCAGATCCTCGGTCATGGTTACTGCTCCATGGTTGAAAATGGTGCGAAGAACAGCGGGATAGATGTACTGCAAACAGATCTGTTCGTCCGCGTCTCCGGTTCCTCTCAGAGAGAGCCGATCACCGCTTTGAGTTTGTGACTGACCTCTTCGGCTACATTTGTCAGAGCCGTGTTACCCACGGCCGCCATTGAGGCCATCGGATCTATCGAGGAGACTTCCACCTTGCCGTCCCTGGTTTCCTGAACGATGATATTGCAGGGCAACATTACGCCAATCTTGTTTTCAACCGAAAGCGCCTTGTGTGCCAGTGGTGGATTACAGGCACCCAGAATCGTGTACCGGGACATTTCGACACCGATTTTTTCCTTCAATTTTGCTGCGATATCGATAGTGGTCAGAACACCGAATCCTTCTTTCTGAAGTGCCGCGGTAACCGCGGTTATCGTATCCTCAAAAGAACGGTCGGTAATGGTGGTGCAATAGAACTGCATGAAACCTCCAATGATGATTATGATGGCGTCAAATAACAAAATAACCAAATGAATTCATGAATGCCACGGAAACGGTGCACGGCAACAGGAAATATCTCCGGTTCTCCCAGCCCGTTTTACGGACATTTGATTTCATGATTAAAAATAAGTTTCCTCTACCGTAAACGGGAGAGGGATATCATGGAGCAGGGAAAAAGTGACTATTTCTATACTCTGCCACAGACTTTGTAACAATGTCTGATTTACGTCTCAAAATAGTCGGTCACGATTTTTATTTCCTGGAACCGGGGTCGGCATCGGTATCGAAGACGATCGGAAACGGGCAGGATGACATCTCACGATACCGGTGGTGTTTTTTTTCTTTTGTGTAATGACTTCGCCAGACGTGCCGCCTTAACACTGTCGACAAGACCGTTGTACCATCTGCCCCGCACCAGATGATAATGACTGCTTCCCCCTTTGCGGGGCCGGTGGGCGACGGGAAGTTCCTTCACCGTGAATCCCCCGAGCCGTATAAAAAGCGGATGAAAAAAGAATTCACATCCGGAAAACCGTCCTTCGAGCGGTCCGATCGCCTCCCGACACTGTGCCCGCATGATCCGGAAGGTACATCCGGCGTCGGTGAGCGTATCACCGGTGATCATGTTCCTTACCGCGTTCGCGATGAGCGAGGTGATCCTGCGGGCCCTTCCGTCGCTGCGGTTGGCCCTCCAGCCGCAGACCATATCGGCGGTCGCCATCATTTCCAGAAAACGGGGTATCTCCGCCGGATCGTATTGTCCGTCGGCGTCCATGGAAAGTATCATGCTGCCATGCGCCGCACGAAATCCCGTCAGCAACGCGACCGACTGTCCCATCCGCCGAGGCTGTACAATCTGCCGGGTACTGAATACGGTCGTTTTCGATCCGTTCCCGCAGGTCCGCACAACCGTTTCGAACGCGGTCGTTATCTCGTCGGCGCTTCCATCCTGCGAGGCATCGTTGACAACGATAATCTCGACCGAAACGCATCTGCCGGTAGTCGCTGCAGCTATCTCACCGATCAGACTGCCGATGCACCCTGCTTCGTTGTATACCGGCAAGACCACGGTCAGTTCCGGATTATCTCCCATCTGCATCCTCTTTTTCAGTCGAATCCCCTTCAGGACTATCACGCCATTGCAGATAGCGTTTCCTGACGACATTGTACGAGCGTTTTCGTTTCCGATCCGAAGTCACGATACCGCAGCTGTTGCTGCCGAACGGCATATCCGGTGTCCGGGTTTTATTGAGATTCGCCATATAATCGGCGTACGCCCAGATCGACATTCCACGCACGAAACCGCATCGTGATCTGATTGTATCCATATGCGCGCCTATATACAATGCCTGGTGATCCTCACTGATGTCCTTGCCGAGCATACTGCCGACCGGTCCGGCGAGTTTGGCGTCGGGATTGCGTAGCCCCCGTTTCGCCTGGGCGCCGAGTTCGGTGACGAGCACCGGTTTGTCCGGCCAGTGCCTTCCTATTTTGTCAAGCATCGGTCCCAGCATACCAAGGGAGGCGAGTTCCCATCCGAAGTACTCGTTCACGGCGATTACGTCAACCGCCCTGAAGGCTTTGTCCCACATGTAATAGTAACTGCAGAAGGTCACCAGACGTGAAGGATCGGCCGCCCTGACATTCTTTCCCACGTACCCGACGAAATCTGCCACCGATGTTTTATAACTCTTGAACTGATTGCCCACCGACCAGATACAGAGACCGGTATAATTACCGTGTACTTTAATCAGATCGCGCAGGTAAGCTGCACCGTAGAGTCGGCCTTCGGCAGTGCCCAGAAACTGCGGTGCCGTTTTCCAGGCGGGGATCTCGTCCATCACGAGCAATCCGAGACTGTCACAGAGTTGGTAGATATCCTCATGCTGGGGAAAATGAGCGATCCGCAGAAAATTGACGCCGATATTTTTCATGTCTGTCAGATCGGCGCGACGCTCCCCGCGGGTGAGCTGCCGGCCATCCGGACCGCCGATATCATGTCGGGCCATACCCCTGATGTAATATGGTTTACCGTTGAGCAAAAGATCGCGGTTCCGGGCAACGAGTTGACAGAATCCCCGACGCACCGTATCGGGAAGTCCGGTCGCGGCACCGAAATACGGAACACAGCGGACCTCATACCGGAACGGATCTTCCGGCGTCCAGGCATGCACGCCGGTTATTCTGACGACGGGATCGGGACCGTGCTGGATAAACTGTATGAGATCATGCGCGGGATCGTTGACGGTGACCTGAACACTGTCGGGCGGGGATACCGCACGATTCCATTCGAATCTGCAATGCAGGTCGAACGTATCCGCTGCATGGTGCAGGGTACGAAGCATGGTACGCCGGATACGCTGGGCGGGAAGGATCGACAGACTCACTTCGCGTATGATGCCGCCGTAGATCCACCACCCCTTTGCCCTGTCGTCGGGAATCCTGCCGGGAATCAAGCGGTTGTCGACACGAACGGCGATCCTTGCCTTATTTCCGGATTGTACATACGGGGTCAGGTTGACCGAAAAAGGGAGATACGCAAAGGTTCCGTTGTGTACACGTGTACCATTGACAAACACCTCTCCGTACAAACAGACTCCCTTGAAATCAAGCAGTACCTCCTCCTCAGGATTCAGATCGGAAACGGTGATATCCCTGAAATACCACCCGAAACCCGATGCGGGAACACTGTCGGAAGGATTGGCGGGAAATACATGCGGAAGGGTTACCGAGGAGGTACCGGAATCGGGAGGTCCATCGGCCGCGTACCCGAACGAGGAATCATCCCCGGCGAAAAAAAATGTCCATGCGTCGTTGCAGTCCCGATGACCATACGACGCTCCGGAGGTCAACGTTACAACCGACAAGACAAGGAACAGAATAAGGACAATAGTATTATTCAAACGGATTGGACTTTCTTTCGAAACGGATCAATGGTAACTCCGGATATCGATTCACTATCGTATAATTGAATTCAGTAGCCGTCACTCCCGCGAAAGCTGGAGTCCGTAAGGGAAAACCGACTCGCTACTACTGTATCACCCACTTCTGCCGAATCCCCGCCTGCGCGGGGATGACTGTTGAATAAACTGCTGTTAATAATTGATATGATGACTTCTCGTTTCTCCCCCACCGTACACCACCCCTGCCCGCTTTGATCCTCCTGCCAGGCGGAACGGGATCAGTGCAGGCCTTCCCCGTTTACTGGAGAGGAATATTGATTTATTCGTCAAGGAAAAGGTGCACGTACTCTCACCACGGTTTCTGCAGGCCGGAGCCCTCTGCTCCCGGCACTACACTCCACGACGCATTCCTCATGTGAACGGGTTTTCAGGTAAAAAGCGATTCTTCCGTTCTCACATGCAACAGGACTCTCACCGTAAAAATCCACCGGTCCTTTGACATTCAGGGTCACGCTGTTATCGGCACGCGGCACGATCCGCCCGTTACGGTCGATTACGGTGACCAGTACCCGCGTCATGTCCCCGCCGGTTATAAGTACCGCGTCATCGGCTGCAATCGACAGCGCATACGGTTCTCCGGGGGTTTTTGTAACGCACTCCGCCACCGCTGCGGTTCCGATGTAGCCCACCGCCCTCACCTCTCCGGGCGCGAACGGTACCTTCCGCCAGACGAAGAGCGGATGCCGGAGTGAGCGGTACCATTCGGGAGCCTTTTTCCCTTTCGACTTCCCGTTGACAAAGAGTTCGACACGGCCGCAGTTGCTCACCACCCAGACATCGTTCGGTTCCATCGCCTGCTCCCAGGAATGAGCGATGTACACCATCGGTCCATACCGCTGCGGATCGGCCTGAGAACGGAAAAAATAGCCGGCGGGTTTGAGTTCTCTGAACATATCGGCCACCCCGTGATAGTTCACCGAATTTTCCGCGTAACGATGAGCCGAATTGTAATCGAACGCGCACCACCCGAGAATCCCGGCGATCATGGGATTGGTGGCGGCGCTGTCCTGTACCGCGGCATGCATGCGCAACTGCCTGAGAAGACGTTTATCCGCATCCCAGGAGTGCGTCGGGCAGTAGTGTCCGACACTCTCGGTGGTAATCCAGGGCAGTACCGGCGGTGTATCCGTCGGCACCTTGAAATTCTGAGCCCATACATCTTCAAAAAATTTATCTTTCGATCCCCGGTCCATCACCCGTACTCCGTGGGTCGGCCGCCCCGGATCGAGAGTTTGGGCGATTCGGTTGGATTCGGTATAGAATTCGTGAATATCGGCCGATTGATTGATCCGGACACCGAAACTGATTACCGAAGGACGGTTCCGGTCGCGCATGATCATCGCGGTAAGATTGTCGAGCGCGAGTCGCTGCCATGCTTTCCTCGGACTGACGAAATTCCACCCCGCCATCTCCTCGAGCACCATCAGACCGATTTCATCGCAACGGTCGAGAAATGCGCTGTTCTGCGGATAATGGGAACATCGGACGACATTGCAGCCGAGTGTGTATTTGAGGATATCCGCATCACGCGCCTGCAGCCGGTCCGCCGCAGCCCTGCCGA
>JAFGHA010000187.1 GCA_016930275.1 Chitinispirillaceae bacterium | reverse complement strand
ATGCCTTACTTATCTTTTCTTCGTTCTTCATCAGCTTTATTTTCCTGAAAGCTGATTTTACAATGGCTTCTAGTTCAGCATTTTTCAAAGAGGTCGTTTCAATTTTTATTGTATCCACCAGTCCAGCCGGAGAAAAATTGATTCGCAATTTGAGTTTGCCCTCAACCTTCCCGGTCGGATTATCTGAAAGATACAGTTTGTATTTTTTATCAATTTCTTTAACGGCATCATCCACCTGTTCTTTCTCTACCGAATTGCAGCTGTCTGAACATTGACAGGTAACAAAGCCTTTTTGAAGTGAACCTGCAGCCATTAAACCCGCTGTACCGGAATCAATAAGAAGTGTACCGCTATCAGCCTTAACCGCCGGATCATCAACCGGTCCGGAGGAGAAAATTGATGGGTCAAGCCATTTACCCGCGGTGTCGAAATGAAAAACATGCAGTGAAAAGCAGAACAGTATACCGGAAAAAAAAGTGGGTTTTACAAATCTTCGCATAACTACCATCCTGACGGTTGATTACTTTTTCTGATTTTTCATTATTGTTTTGCAGTGGCCTTTATCAAACCTGGCCATGTGGTTGCATTGAATCCCAGGTGAACTATTGCCACTTGTTCAGTTGCATTGAGATCAAAGTAGCTTTTGGTCGCGGCACTTGGAAACTCACTGATACTCCTGTTATGCTTATCATCCCAGAACTGCATATCGAATCCAAGGTCTTCAAGCCGGGAGCGTTCTTTGATGCTCAGGTCATTCCATTTTGTTGTTTTCGCGAGTAGTTCACTATGCGGCCTTCTTTCAAAAAAACCTGGAGCCTGAGAAACAAATGCAAGTACCGTATCTTCACGAACCCCCTGAAAGCCCATCCCGAAATAAACTTTCTGATTTTCACCGGCCTCCAGTTCAACCCCTGCACCAAAAGTCTTTTCCTGTGGATTGACTTCAGTGCTGAATGGCCCGTTGGTACATTTCGCACTACCATCATTTGTCAACTCAAACCCGTATTTCCCCACCTTCAATGTTCCTTTGACCTTGTTTTCTCCGGTTTCAAGGTCAAGCTCATGCTCCAAACCCACATTTACGGTTTTTTTAGTAAGTTTTTTTACCGCTTTAGCATTTATATCCGTCTCAAATGTAGTGACAAGCTTCTTGTCAAGTTTTTCAAGCTTCTTTCCGTCTGCATCATAGGTGAAATTGTATTCAAACTGCACTTTTGTATATTTCCCCAGCTTTTGCGAATAGGAATATTTGGCAAGAAAATAAAAACCTGTTGCACGTCTGCCGATATAGTAATTTATTCGTTTGGAGATCGCAACCCATGCTTTGTATTCAGAACCTCCCGTTGTATTCTGTTTGACAAGATCAAACAGCTGGGAATCAGTGGCATTTACCGGTGAAGGATAGTGGTAACCGCTCATCGGTGGTCCTAATTTCCTCAACTGTTCTTCAGTCTCACAATTATCAGCTTTTGCAATATAATTTGTAATATATGCCTCATAAATATCGGAGTGCATCTTCACCACCGCCATATTCCGCGTGTGAATTCGATCATTTATCTCGGTCGATGTACCTCGGTAGGGTTCAAGATATCCGGTTCCTCCGGCCAGTCCGACTGCAACCAGATGGGCTGGTGACCTGCAGAAATAGGTAATCTGTGCCTTTGAAATGTGCCCCAATATCAACCGGGTAAATTCCTCCTGTTCATTCTCGGCGACCAATTGATCCAGATTAAGCGACTGATCCTCACCAACGATTTTTATAATATGCCTCTGATAGGCTAAATCCACGAATAAACTGCTCTGCGTACTTTCAAAAACAGAATAAGCACCTACCAATGCCTGAAAGTTATATACCAGGTTGAATTCTTTCAAGAGTGTACCGTCGGAGGTATACACACCCACTTTGTAATTGGAATCGGAATAGAATAGATGAAAGACTATAAAATCTTTCTTTTTAACCGAGGGATGAAAATCATACAGGTATTTTTTAAGAGTATCCGATACAAGTCCTTTCATGTTTACCGTGTCGTTTTTGGTAAGTCCTGCAGCAAGCAATAAATTATCGACGGCAAGAATAGCAAACCGTGAATCAGTATTTATAAATTCTTTTACCTTCTCTTCACGTGAACCAGGGGCCGTCTGTAAAGCGCCATCAGCAGGTACGGTGCTATAGATTTTACGTTGATGCGCGTAATTCTCTATTGTTTCCTTGGAGGCCTCTTTTACGATTATGCTCGTAATTCCCGGCATTGCCTTGCGTGCGGCAAACGTTGCGGGTTCGCTTTGGTTATTTGCCAAACGAGACAGTGAATTTCCCTCACTATCGGCAATCGAAATAGTGCCCACCGGTACACCGAACACCCGAACGAATGAATCGTTATCGGTCTGTATCTCTTTCGAGAATTCCTCCTCAATATCAGTATTATCAGAAAGAATCAGCATTGATGAATTCGGTACCGGACATCCCATTGAATCAACGCTCTGAATATCGATAAAGGGAATGAATTCAGGAGCATGGACTTTGATATAATCATCGGTGTACTGTTCTTTATCGTACAACGGTACATCATCAGTCGTATAGACGGTATCACCAGGTTCCGGACACTGCAAACTATCGGGTGCTTCCCCTTCATCGAAGAAAAGCACCTCAACCCGGCGATTCTTCTGAGAACGGTAATTATCCTTTGCTTCCTCATCGATTGGAAAAGATTCTCCACATGCGATCACCCGATTCTCATCATCAACGAAAGTCATTTTATCAATAAACTCCTGAAGCGCATCCGGCTCATGACTTCCCGTAACAATAATTGCCGTCTCCCAGATATAAAGGTCGAAAAACGCTCTCCATGTTTCCCGGTTTAAGGTTTCTCCATCCGGCTCTTTCACCGTCAACTCAGGACCGGAAAAATTCATCTGCTCGCGGAAGGAGTTATAAACGCTTTGAAACGACGTTACCGCTCTTCGTGTTTTTGGACCTATTTTGTTGTCGACCTTTCCCGGATCACACGGCCAGAGAAGTAACTGGGCATAATGTTTCAAGATCTGCTGATAATCTTCCACTTTATGCTGTTGATACGAAATATCAGCCCATGCATCTCCATCACCTGTTAAAAGATGCAATACATTGTTAGCTCTAAGAGCCGACAAATCAAAATTATTCTTTACTTCTCCCGAAGTATCGGTATGACCGGCGATGACAATTTTCTTATCAGGAAATTGTTCAATAAATCGGTAAATAGCCCGAAGCACACTCAAACCGGTGGTTTTCCCTTGTGTTGAATAAAAGGCGACCCCATTTTCATCACCTTTGAACCCTTGATCCGAAGTGGTACTTTCCGGGATATCCGGTAACATAACGGCGCTGTTTAGATTAAAGAGGACATCCTCAATTTCAAGCACCGTTTTCTTCTTGTTCTCCTTTTCCGAGGTCATCGCATCTGTTTCAATTACCTTCAGGTCTGCCTTCTTACTGTTATAAATGATTGCTTCATCCTTCGTCACCGCTGTCTTATCAGCCGGTTCTTTCAGTTTCGGTGGTTTTGCTCTGTCGTAGAATACAATCTCTACACGCCTGTTTTCTGCGGATTTGTAATTATCTTTTCCGATACTGTCTATTGGAAAGCTTTCTCCGCAGGGGTAGAACCCTCTACCACCATTACCATAGGATAAAACCGGCGGTTCCTCGCCAATTTCTTCCTTGACGACATCTACTATCAGTGAATGAACGACTTCAAACAGTGCCTTCCATGTCTGCGGCCCGATTTCGCCATCAACTTTAAAATCCTGAGGCGCATTAAATTCCTCTTTATACTTGGTCTGAAATGACTTGATCGCGGTCTTTGTTTTAGAACCAGAAATATTGTCCACCTCACCGGGATCACAGGCCCACCCGTGCGCCGCACTCAGTGTTTTAAGTATCGTCTGGTAATCCTCCACCTTGGATGCGAGGTCAATCACGTCAAGCCATATGTCCGCATCACCGTCAAGAAGCGCTTTCATTCCTTCAGCCCGCCATTCGGAAAGGTCGTAGTTGTAGGCGGGGTCACCAGAGGTATCTGAATGACCGAAGAGCACGATTTCCTTGTCGGGATTTTTCTGTGCAAACAGATAGACAGCAACGAGTGCGCCTAAAAGCACCCCCCCCTCATCCAGACACGGAACGGCACTATTATGATGAAACAACACATCGGGCATCTCGACAAAATCGCACGTGATTTTATCCTGCCAGGGAAGCTCCGCTTTTTCGGTGTACTTGCTCCGTGCGCCGGCTTCGAACTGCAACTTGAGTTGCTCTCCGCGCTTCTGCGGGTCTTCCACGGTCCATTCAGCGGAGGCTTTACCGCCATTATTGGTTCCCTTAACCGTGGTAATACGCAGCGGTGTCGATTCCGTAACATCATAGATATCAAATGAGACCGACGCACCATCAGGGTAATTTTTAACATCGGCGAGCAGTCGGACCTTATCACCCAGAAGCGGGATTTCCGGGTCTCCACCTTCTTCAGCTTCTTCTATTGGTTCCCAGCGCGGATTGGTGACTTCAACCTGCCCGGTCATCACCTCAATGTTATCCGTCAGCGCCGCCGACTCACCGGTCTCCTCATCAAACGGTGTGAGGTTCGGCGAATGGCACGGCCACGACTGGAACCGGCTGTGGTGCACAAAGATCATCTTCCCAGGATAAACGGAACCTTTGAACAGTTCCCTGCACGGGCGGTGAATACACAGCTTGCAGACTTCATTTTTAGGATAGAGCGGTTCTTCTGACGAGAGCATCTTTTCCGAAACCCTTCCGGTGGTGATGTTAATGCGGACGGATCGGTTGTAAAATACTTCCTGTTGCCCGTGAGGCGTGTGACGGGAATCACATTCCGGCGTTTTTCGGGATTATTTCTGAACAACTCCGGTTGAGGACACCACCTCCTGTTTCCATGTTTCCGACACGAAGCAGAAAAATGGGGCATCCCCTAAAAAAAAGCCTATTGTTCCCCGAACTTCTCCCTGGCCGCCCAGAGACCGGTTCCCGGCGATGAGATGAAGTAGATCTCCTCGCCATCAGCCATCCGGTTATACCCTTCGGCAAGCAGGTGCGGCCGGTACCGTGCAATCATTTCCTCAACCGGGGCATAGTGGAACCCCGCACCCTCCACCTCGTCCCGTGTAAGCCCTCCGGCACAGTAGGTAACCTTGAATCGTCCTTCTGAAGAACCGTGAATGAGGTGTGCAGCCGCACCGAGATTACTGCGAAGGGCATCGTCATGTTCTACTGCGTCCATGGTTGCGGGGGTACCGTGATACCCGAAGGTTCTGACCAATACATCGATCACGCCGTCTTCCCCGAACATCCTGACTCCCGGCGCCAGTACCACAAGCTCCCCGCCGTCGGCAATAGCCATGCGGGTACGGTAAATGCTCTTGTTACCGAGCCAGGTGCTCTTGAACTCGTTCGGGTTAAGGTACACGACCACTTTTTTCAGGGGTGAGTCAAGCAGATGGATATTTACCTGCCGGGAAAGTGCGGCAGCTTTCCGGTAGCACTCGTTGTCGCTGCCGATAAACAGACCACGTACTTTCAGGCTTCCGTCGGACACCTCCTGCCCTACCACGGTGAGTACATGGACAACCGGCAGTTTTTTCAGAAAGTGCTCCATTGCATAATTGAGTACCTTGCGTACCGGCGAATCCACCCTGCCCATCACCCGTTCCATGCCGTAGGCCGCCCCGAGAAAATGGGTGCGGTGAATGGTAGGTGCACCACCCAGCCCGACAATGATATTCTTCGTATATCCCGCCATCCCCGCGACTTCATGCGGCACTACCTGACCAATGGAAAAAATGCATTTATAGCGGTTTTCGAGAAGCAGCCCATTGACGGAAACCGGAAACGGTTCGCGGATAACCCCGGACGAGACTTCGTCAATAAACGATGCCGGAACGGTACCAACCGGTACGCAGTCATCCCTCCAGCGGTGCGGCACGAACAGTTCCTGCGGCAGATCGCCGAACATTGTGGTAATTTCCCCCGCATCCATCGGCAGATGCGTTCCGAGTGCGGGGATGACGGCGGCGACCCGGGAGGTATACCGCTCATAAAGATACCGGGTCAGTTCACCAGCACGGGACTGTATCCTGGTGTGATCAGGTGGAACGATAAGTACCCTGCCGCAGGTACCGATACGTTCTGCAGCGGTCGCAATTCCATCACGTAAATCTTCGGGAGTGAGCTCGGCGCTTGCCGAACCCCGTTCAAACAGCAGCATCGTGTTCCTTCAATTCGTCAAGAATACGACGCACGATCGGCTCCGGTGTCTGATCGACTGAAATGGTGATCGCGTCTTCGGGTGGTTCCAGTGCGGCAAACTGACTTTCAAGAAGACCGACCGGCATGTAATGTCCGGTACGCTGCCGCATCCGCTGCCCGATGAGTTCCCTTGAACCCTGCAGATGAACGAACCGGGCTGCCGCCTTCTGATCGCCACGCAGTATCTCACGGTAGGATTCCCTGAGTGCCGAACAGGCGAGTACCGCGCCTCCCGACCTGTTCCATTCGGTAATTTTTGCAGCAAGAATTTCAAGCCAGGGATATCGATCCTCATCTCTCAGAGGAATACCTTCTTCCATACGTGCGACATTCGCTGCAGGATGAAAATCGTCGGCATCGTAAAACGGCAGACCAAGCTCGGCTGCAACAGCAGCGCCCACTGTTGATTTTCCGCATCCCGAAACGCCCATGACAATTATGACCATCGTCACCCTCTCCCCTTGTTTTTTCGCCAATCCCGGGCACGGTTCAAACCGTTACGCCCACTCAACACGCGGCACCGCCTCTTCGAAAACGCCCCCCCTGCCGTGCGACAGCGTCCCCGCTTTCCAGGAAAGACCATGGTCGGCGGTCAGCACCAGACGACGATGCTGTTTTTTGCATGTGGAAATAAGACCGGGAAGATGGCGGATAAGGATGGTTGCGAGTGTGCCGGGAAACCGGGGCAGTGAAATAGATACACCGTGCGCCGCACTGTCAAGCAGGTTCATTCTGACAATACACGCCGCTTCCGGAGCAAGAGGCGGAAGAAGATCGACCAGCTGATGCTGCTCGTCACCCGAAACCGTATGGTAGACCGCGCCGATTGAAGCGAAACGGTCGAACGGGTCGTCGTCGGCAGCAAAGCCGAACAGCGCCGCCATTGAAGGAACCGTTTGAGGCAATGAAGATATCCTGTTCCATTGCATCACCGGCTCATCGAACAGCGCCGCGCAGTGCGGCAGCGCTTCAAGCCAGACATCGGGCGGCAACGCGTCGATAATGACCACCACCGGACTGTCGGCAAGATCGATCACCGGCTGCGGAGCGAGGCCCGAAAACCAGTCTTCAGCTTTTTTTTCGAGGGCTGCAATGGCGGACTCGACGATTTTCCGGTGATCTCGGGTTGCCCATTCGTCAGCCCACAGCTCCGCGCCGTGCACTCTGGCACGCAACAGATCCGGGCAGGAAAGCACCCTGGTCTTCAGGAATGACCTGAGATGCGTCAGGCGTCCATCGATACCGGCTGCTGTCCGCCTGATATAGTGGAGCGAACACATTGTCCCGTCGGGAAGCGGACTCTCCCTTCGCAGGCAGCGGTCGAAAAGATGGGCCCAGGCGGTGCGCACCGCATTGGTGTGCATCGGTTCGGTAACGATAAACCGGACAAGATCATCGGTCTCCATGCGGTCGAACCGCTTTTCAAGCGATGCGGCGGGATACTCCGCTTCCAGCGCTGTCTCAAGACCGGCAGCCTCTTCCTCGCCGGGTACGCCGGCCGGAATAGCAAGGGCGGGATGCAGCAGTGGCCACCAGAGGGGACGCAACGATGCATTTCGGGTTTCGGGAAGAACCGGAGCGTCAAACGACAGGAGTGTGGTGTCACCGGTTTCCGGCAGCCAGGCGTCAAAGGCGGCCCGTACTTTCGCCGGGGAGAGCCGTCTGCCGGAAAGCTCGTTGACAAGAGACGACAACCCTTTACGCTCCACCCGGATACTGCCGCTGAGCGCTCGCCCGATCTCGGTTATGGTGGTATCGTCAAGCAGATCCAGCAGTGGTTGTGCGGGAATATCGGTGCGGTCCCGAAGCAGCGCACAGAGTTTTTCGAGACGGGACGCAAGCGCGGCGTTCATGTCGCGCAGAGCATAAGCGTGTGCGGTAAGCGGCTCAATCACCCGGGGTGCGGCCAGAATCGTGCGATAGGCGGCAAATACCCGGTCGAACTCCTCGTTGCGCAGTACCGCCGCGACCGGTTGCTGCCCCCCCGGAGAAAAACCGCACCCGCATGCCGGTGAACGAAGCAGTTCCTCAAATACCGGCCGTGAACAGGAGGGCACCTGCGAGCGGTCGGTAAGCCGCAGCAGCGCATCGAGCCCCTGCGGCCGGTCGAGCTGCTCGATTGTACTCAGCCGCCCGAACAGATCAAGCATGCGCTGCTGTGCACGATCCGGTTTTTGGGGCCGCTGCGATTCGTAGAACTCCCGGTGTTTCGCCTGGTAGAGAAAAGAGTATTCCTCGCGAAAGAGGTCGAATGAAGCGCCGAGCTGTACCCCTTCATCCGGCACGACGAGTCGCAGCGGGTCGTTGAGCATGAGGGCAACCGTCTCGCGCAGTGTGGCCACGTTCTCACCGGGAACACAAACCTGCTCCACCGAGGCATGACGAAGATAGTGCGCGATGAAAATGAACTTCTCGGAGAACCGGGAGAAAAACCGGTGCGTTTTTCTGATCAGCTCGACATCGTCGGCAACGAGTCCCGACTCGCGCCATGCGGTACAGAAGCGTTCAAGCCCTTCACGGGCAGGATACGATACTTTTACTTCTGACAGTACCGCACCGAGCCGCCGCACCTTTTCCTCCATTGCTTCGAAATCAAAGCGGGAGAAGGCTTCGAATTCCTCCATGGCGCCAATCGACCGGGTAGTCTCCTCGAGAATGTTCTTGAAGGAAGTTTTCATTTTCACGAGCGACTGCCATGCTTCCCGCTGCTGCCGCAACCCGAACGAGGGCCAGCCGCCCTGCGGAGCGAGAAACGGGCATTCATTTTCAAGCGTTTCCCGATCCGCCTCTCCCACGATTTCGCCGGGAGCCACGGCATCCGCTCCGTCAACCGCTGTCAGGGAGAGCTGTTCGAGCGCCAGTGCCCGTCCGGACCGCAGAAGCATAATAACACCGCCGCATGCGAGTGCCACCAGGAGAAATTCAACGGTTGCTTCAGGAACGCCCCAGGGACCGTTTTTCAGCGCGGTGCATACTTCGTCAAGCGTTGTCCGGCCGGTGCCGCGGAGCAGTGAAAACACATAGGAAAGAAACGGGTGCTCCCCGAGCGCCGGAGCGAATCGGTACGAGCCGGTCTTTACTTCCACCAGTCCGAGCGGCGCCGCCATCGTTTCGATGGCCTCGGTAAGCGTGACCGCACGCGCTTCGGACATCGAGAGCGATCCGGGAATCACGAATTCGCTGATAATCCTCTGGTAAAGACGCGAGGACGGTTGCAGCATGCGGGGAGCGATCTCCTTGAACCGCGGATACCGCTCCTCGAGCAGATGTCCTGCCGCCGCTTCCAGCAGGCGATCGAACCGGCGTATCTGCAGTGCCGAAGGATCGACACAGGTTTCCGGATCGTCGAACGTTCCGGCGTAAAAGACTTCCATGAGCGCTGCGCGGACCGCCGGTTCCTGCCGCCTGAGCGACTCTTTGACAAGAGGTATCAGGGGCGCGTGCGACGGATTGGTCGGATGCAGTTCCCGTTCGACGGTACGCGTGGCGAAATATTCAGACAGTGTCGCGACACCGTCGGCGGAGGTGCCCATCCGCCATACCGCCGTGAATCGGCAGGCAAACCGGCAGTTCCCCGTAACGATCGCCAGTGCGAAATCGGCGCGTCCCGACGAGAGCGTGTCGGTGATCTTTCGGGCCAGCGGCTCTTCGTCGCCTTCCTGCACGAACACCACCAGCGCCGTACGGTTTGTCCCGCGCCAGGTAACGGTCCTTTCTGAACATTCCCGGAGAATCCCCGGACCCGGCCACGACATGCTCGGAGGTAATTCGGCGAGCGGATCGAGAACGAGACGGGTATCGCCGGGACGTATTTCGGCGATCGCTTTCTCGATGCGTTGCCTGAGATTACCGGCGAGGTCTTCCTGCGCGGTAAGCTCATACACCGCATCGAGCGGGTCTCCCGATGGCCCGGGCCGTTTGACCAGATACCGGCTCTGCGCGGTTAACGGGTCGAGCAGCACCCCGGCAATGAACTGCGCATTGGCGTCCGGATCATGGTCGGAAAGCATGCAGGCCCCGAGTGCCGCAAGTTCCCGAACGTTCGGTTTACGGGCGGTAGGATGGATCGCGTAGAGCACCAGTATCCTGACAAGCCGTTTCGCAAGACGACAATCTTCCGTTTCGTCAATAAGGTGGTCGATGGTTTCGTAGAGATGCGGTACAATGGTCCGGGGGAAGAGGTGATATGCCGAAAATTCGGCAAGCCGCTGGCAGAAGTGTTCATATATGGCATCCGGCGCCAGAAGTTCCCCGGCATCACGGTCAAGTATCCCCGGGATGCCCCGGCCGGGGTCGCCGGCAACCCGGCAATGCACGAAGTCGACGATTCCCCGGTGCTGGGAAAACAGGTTCCCGAGACCCTCGAGAAGGCGGAGCGTTTCCGGATGTACCGGATAGATTTTTTCATAATGGTCAAATTGACACGTAAACGCCGGAAAATGCCGTTTATACTCCCGGTAGAGGGCAAGAAGTTTTTCCGAAGCACCCGGTTTGTGTCGCACGAGTCGTCTGGCGATGAGGTCACGCAAATGGAGGGTGGAGAGGTGGAACCGTACCGGGAACCGGTCCTTGATTTTGCGGAAAGTGGCCGATGCGATATCACCGGTACGTTCAATACTCTCCTGCACCGCCGCGATAATCCAGAGCGGATGGGAACCGGTCAGCTCTCCCAGGAGCTGGAGCGTCCGTGCATCTTCGTTAAGTGCCGCAGGGTCGGCCTTGGAACGGAAGAACTCCGACAGCTCATCGATTACAAGCACCATTCCCGCGAATCCGGCGGCGTGAACCGCGTCGAGCGCCCGTTTGAACACCACATGCCGTTCTTCTACAAGCGCTTCGGGAAAAGAGATGCCTTCCTTCTTGAGAAACGCGATGGAGGAACCGTATGCCTCGTGCGGCTGACGGGCGAACCAGTCAGCGAGTGCCTCCGGTGTAACGTTACAGGCCGCCTTGAACGAAGCGGCGACGGAAGGCGCCCTCAGGATTTCCGAGAGATAGTCGCGGAACCGTCCGATCGGTGAAATAGCCACCGTATGGCCGTTTGCGGCAAGTGCCTTCTCGACGGCTCCGGTAATAATGCGCTCAAACGGTGTCGCCGAACGGTAGCGGACAAGCGAACAATCAACAGCGAGAAAACGTTTACCGTTTTTTGAACATTCCGCGAGCGCTGGTACCGACCGTTCAAGTACATCGGTCCCTTCACGTCCGGCCACCCAGGCCGAGAGCGCCGCAAGAAAATGCGACTTTCCCGATCCGAAATCTCCTTCAAGAAAAAAGCCTCTCCCGGTATCACTCTGCAGGGCATCGGAAAAAATGGTCAGATGAGCGGCCACCTCCTCTGTCGCGACAAAACTCGAGGTGATTTCTCGTGAGCGACTGGTTCCCTCTTCGAGGCGTATGACCGTCTGGACCGGGGGAACATCGATAATATCACGGATAAGCAGTGTCATCGCGGCGGCTCCAAAGTTACCTTTTCCATTGCCTTACCGACCCGTTTCAATCTGCCGTAAAGCCCCCGTTCTCCGGGATGAAGGACCAGCAGTTCATGGTAGAATTTCCACGCGCGTTCAAGCTCACCCAGCCGCGTGCAGGCGGGCACGTACGCGGCATGAAGATACATGTCGTCGGGGGACATTCGCAGCAGTTCTTCCATGAGTGGTACCGCCCGGTCATCATGGCGTGATTTTGCCAGTGCGAACGCCTGTTTACGGAGAATGGATGGATTGCCCGCGCTCTGCCGCGACAGTTGTTCGTACTGCTGCGCCGCTTCCTCCGAATTTCCTGAACGTTTGCTCAGCCAGGCACTTATCTCCGCATATACCGGCGGTTTTCCCGGAATGCGCGCAAGTCGCGAGAACCGCTTCCGAACAGGATCGATCCCTTCAGCCATAACCTGCAGCTCCGCCTTTTTCCAGAGCGCTGCGGGGGTCTCGGGAAATTCCGCAAGCCACCGGTCACACACCGCAAGCGCCTCATCGTTTCTTCCAAGCCCCATAAGCGCCTTCACCCACCACGGAAAAGTATCGGCAGCGGGAAGATCCGCCTGATCAAGAAACGAGATCACCCGTTCCCATGTCCCGGCGCCGGACAAACAGGCAAGGATGGCTTTTTTCGCGCGAGGCGCGGCGCGGGCATCAACCAGCGCTTCGTTGTACCCGGCAAGTGCGGCGCGTTCATCTCCTTTACGCATAAGCGCGTCACCCCGTGCGACAAGTGCCCATCCGTTGCGCGGCGCCAGAAGGCATGCCCTGTCGGCGGCTTCGAGCGCCTCGTCAATCCTGCCGCCTTCACGCAGTGCTATGGAGAGCTGGGTGAGCCAGAATTCGCTGCGTTCACCGGCGGCAAGCGACTCCCGCTCAGCGAGGTCAATGGCGTCATTGAGCGCTTTCTTTTTGAGCAGGGAGATAAATTCGGTATAGGCGGCATTCATGATAGAAGGGTATGATGCGCTTTCGTTCTGATGACCGATGTATTTTAATGAAAGAAAAAATAACTCCGGGCCACCATACCATTCACCAGTCAGGTGCTATCATGGAGCAGCATCCGTTGTCACCGGTACGAATATCCGGCGGAAATTTTCTCGGCTGGGCGCTCGGTCCGCATACGGTAAACCACACAACCGCATCAGGATCGGTAATCACCCGACGAAGCGCCCCCGCAGAGACCATGTACCGGTACCGTTATCAGGGCGATACATCACTGTTGCATAAGATCACTGAGCGGTTCACCGCCGCGCTGTCGAGCCTCTTTTCCGGAGAACAGGAACCGTTCAACGGACTCGTCATGGTGCCTCCGCCCGTTTCGCGCGCCGATTACACTCCGGTAGTCGCTCTCGTATCCGCGATCTCCCGGCATACCGGCATTCCCGCACTTCAGTTCGCCGTACAGGACAGCAGTCCGCGCCCCGACGCCGGGGCGCCACGACCGCAACGCAGAACGTTCTCGTTCACCTCTCCGGCGGCGGCGTCAATTTTCACCGGTAAACATGTGCTCGTTCTCGACGACATCTACCGCAGCGGCAGGTCACTCGGCGCGTTCTGCTCACTTGTAAGATCCGCAGGTGCTGCCTCGATAACGGTAATGGTGGGAACACTGGTTGCCGACCGGAGCCGGCAGAACCGGTAGCGTTGCTACTGTCACCGGCGCCGATCGTCACGCGCTGCCCAGCGTACATTATCAACCGTCTCATAATAGACGGCATACCGTCTCACCCCGGCCCGCCTTCGCCGTAGGCTTCGCGCAGGCAGGCGGAGGCCTTGGTCCAGAATAGACAAGCGAGGTTCGTCATTTCGCTGCTGGATCCCGTCCCGCACAGCGGGAGCCGGGATGACGACATATCCTTCGGGTCATTTCAAATTCGTGCCGATTACTATGCGACAGTTAACAAAATTCCCTTCCAGCGGTATTATGGTAGCGAATCGGCTTCTCCGGTAAGGAAAAATCAGCGATACCGGCCTGTTGAAAACGAACTATTTCTTGAAAAAAAACAATAATAAGGATATATTAAACTAGACAACTAGTTTAAAGGAGCAACCATGATCATCGGATCTTTTGACGCAAAGACACGATTCTCGGAATTGATCAATCAGGCTGAAAAGGGCGAGGATATCGTCATCACACGCCGGGGAAAACCTGTGGCAAAAATCGTTCGTTTCGATTCCCCTGCACACGACGGCGAAAAATCCTCGGTTTGGGAGGACCTGCGAAACATCAGAAACAGTATTACAGGGTTGTCCGCTCCGGAAGCGTATGAATTCCGCAGGGAAGGTCGTCGATGAGTAGAAATCAGCAAGGAGTTGTCATTGACTGTTCCTTTATCATGTCTGTCCTGCTTCCTGATGAACAAAGTGAACGGTCCCAGGAGGTCCTCGAATCGGGACGCTATGCTCCCGCGGTTCCCGCCCTGTGGACTATCGAAGTCTGCAATGTGCTGCTTACAGCAGTCAGAAGAAAACGGCTTACGACGGAAACCCGCGGGTTGCTGCTGACCAACCTGCAAAAACTCGACATCAGAGTCCATGGTCACGAACCCGCGATGGAACGGATTATGCAGCTTGCCGTGGAATACGACCTCACCGCCTACGATGCCGTGTACCTGGACCTCTCCCTGTATACCGGCTATCCGATCGCTACCCATGACAAGGAGTTGAAAAATGCGGCGATGAAAGCGGGGCTGGCGATACTTTGATGACGAAGGGACAACGCAGGTACCAGCCGACTTGCCGATAGTTAACCGTATCCACCGACTCCACCTACACTCCCGAATAGACGTTGAATCCTCCGTCAACCGGCATCACGGTACCGGTGACAAACCGTGCGGCATCGGAGAGCAGAAACAGTGCCGGACCACACAGTTCTTCCGGGTCACCGAATCGGCGCATCGGTGTGGCATTGATGATTCTTTTCCCCCGGTCACTGAGTTCACCGGTCGCCTCATCGTAGAGCAGAAACCGGTTCTGGCTGGTGCAGAGAAAACCGGGAGCAATCGCGTTGACACGAACATTCCGCGGCGCGAAGTGTACGGCAAGCCAGGCGGTGAAATTATTGATGGATGCTTTGGCAGCACTGTAGGCGGGAATGCGGGTGAGCGGCCGGAAGGAATTCATAGAGGAAATATTGAGAATTGCACCGGTTCCGCGCCGGAGCATCTCCTCCGCGAAAATCTGGGTCGGCAGCACCGTACCTGCGAAATTGAGATCAAACACTTTTTCGAACCCTTCAAAGTCAAGCCCGAAAAAGGTCCGGTCAGGTTGAGCAATGTCTGCTTCTTCAATGAATTCAGCAATCGTAGTCGCTTTGGGAGCGTTTCCTCCGGCACCGTTGACCAGAAAGTCAACCGGTCCGAGCCGCATGACGATTTCGTTCTTTGCCGTTGTCAATGAGGGTTTATCGAGAACATTCGCCGCAACCCCGATGACCGCGCCGCCGGTAGCCTGCGCGATTTCAGAAGCCCTCTGCCGGGCAAGATCCCCGTTGAGATCGACGATCGCCACCCTGCTCCCCGCGGCAGCCAGTGCCTTTACCAGCGCCGACCCGATAACCCCCGCACCGCCGGTGACGACTGCGCATTTACCGGATAACCCTTCGACTTCCATTGTCCCCCCTGATATTTATTTTCACACCATCGTTCGATTTCCAGGGACGCCCCACCGATCCTGCATTTCTCGGCAGATCAGAACGCCCCCACGCTCCGGCTACTTTGCCCCATCCCCCGAAGGGGGATTTTCAATAGCAATCTGACTATTTACATAAGGAACATAGTACTACTATAAACTTTCCTGAGTCTGGTTTGACAGTCCCTCCTTCGGGGGACGGTGAAACGTCGAGACGAAGTGGGGGCATCCTGAATTATCTGATCGTTTCCCGGGACTCCCCCACCAATCCGGCGTTTCTCCCCCTATCAGAACGCCCCCACGCTCCGTCTTCTTTACCGCATCCCCCGAAGGGGGATTATCAATAACAATCTGACTATTTATATCAGGGACATAGCACTACTAAACTATCCTGAGTTTTGTTCGACAGTCCCTCCTTCGGGGGACGGTGAAATGTCGAGACGAAGTGGGGGCGTCCTGTGATATCTGATCACATGCCACCTGAACGCCCCACCAATCCGGCGTTTCTCCCCATATCAGGACGCCCCCACGCTCCGTCTTCTTTACCGCATCCCCCGAAGGGGGATTTTCATTTCAGATACTCTACGATCTTTTGTAAAACAGAATCAAGGCCGGTGTCAATTTCATTATTTGTAAAACGTACCACGGTACACCCGCACCCCTTCAGGTACTCATCCCTGTTTCTGTCATATTCTTTCCTGGACTTGTGTATTTCACCATCAATTTCTATCACCAATTTATGTGCGTGGTTATAAAAATCAACTATGTATCTTCCCATCGGAAACTGGCGACGGAATTTTTCCCCTGCCAACCTTCTCTTTGAAATATATTCCCACAGTTTTTCTTCCTGAGATGTCGGTTTCCTTCTATTTTCTCTGGATAAATCTGTTATATACTCCGGAATATTTTTATATCGTGCGAATGTATCCATTCCTTGCCTACCAATTAATCCGTACCAAGTCACCCGGATTTAGTCCCTCCTTCGGGGGACAGCGAAATGTCGAGACGAAGTGGGGGCGTCCTGAGTTATCATGACACCGGGACTACCCTACACCTCCTGAGTCTAATTCGACAGTCCCTCCTTCGGGGGACGGTGAAACGTCGAGACGAAGTGGGGGCGTCCTGAGATCCCCTACACCTCATACGTCCCCGACGCCACATCCCCCCCGCGCCCGGTCCAGTTCGTATGAAAAAACTCCTTACGCGGTCGGTCCGTCCGTTCGTAGGTGTGTGCTCCGAAATAATCGCGCTGTGCCTGCAGCAGATTCGCCGGAAGCTTCTCGCAACGGTACCCGTCATAAAACGCGAGTGCCGAAGAGAGCGCCGGAACCGGAACGCCCAGTTCCACCGCCTTTGCGATCACCCGACGCCACGATTCCTGACAGGAGATGATTATCGAGGTAAAGTAATCGTCAAGCAGCAGATTGACAAGCTGCGGATTGCTCCGGTAGGCAGCACTGATTTTCTCGAGAAAAACGCTGCGGATAATACACCCTTCGCGCCACAACAGCGCGATACTTCCGTAATCGAGATCCCAGCCGTATTCCCCGGCTGCTTCACGAATACACATGAACCCCTGGGTGTACGAAATGATTTTTGACGCAAGAAGCGCCTTGCGGATATCCTCAACGAACTCTTCGATGTCACCCTCAAAGCTCACTGCCGGTCCCGCAAGCATCCGGGACGCCGCAACCCGTTCGTCCTTGAGCGCTGAAAGTGAACGGGCATACACCGCCTCGGCAATGAGGGTCACCGGAATGCCGAGATCGAGCGAATTGATGCTGAACCATTTCCCGGTTCCCTTCTGACCGGCGGCATCGAGAATTTTCTCCACCAGCGGCGCCCCGTCCTCATCGTTGACCGCCATGATGTCGGCCGTGATTTCGATCAGGTAGCTGTCAAGTTCGGTACGGTTCCATTGTTTGAAAATATCGTGCATTACTGCATGACTCAGGCCGAGCCCCTGTCGCATCAGCTGGTACGCCTCGCAGATGATCTGCATGTCGCCGTACTCGATCGCATTGTGCGCCATTTTCACATAGTGGCCGGCCCCGTCGGCCCCCACCCAGTCACAACAGGAGATTCCGTCGGGTGTCTTCGCGGCAATTGCAGTGAACAGATCCTTCACCAGTGGCCACGCCTTCACACTCCCTCCCGGCATCATGGACGGCCCGTGCCGGGCCCCCTCTTCGCCACCCGACACTCCGGTGCCGATAAAGAGCAGCCCCTTTTCCTCAAGATATCTGGTTCGACGGATCGTATCGGTAAAGTGAGAGTTACCGCCGTCAATAATACAGTCACCCGGTTCACAGAAGGGCAGCACCTGCTCAATCGCCGCGTCGACCGGGTTGCCCGCCTTGACCATGAACATAATCCGGCGCGGCCGTTTTAAAAGTCCCATCATCTCTTCGATCGATTTCGCACCGATGATGTTCGTACCCTTCGCCGGACCGGCGAGGAAATCGTCAACCTTTGCTACGGTGCGATTGTGGGCGACAACGGTAAAGCCGTGGTCGTTCATATTGAGGATGAGGTTCTGCCCCATGACGGCAAGGCCGATCACGGCGATGTCGGCTTTTTGTTCCATAGTAGTTCATCCCCCGGAATATATGCTTAACATGAAGTTGTTTATATTACTTGGTAGCATATAAAAGTAACTCCCCGCAGTACCTTTTTTCCAGGCAGTGCGGGGAGAAAAAAATCGATCAAACAACCTGCGGTAATATCGCTGGTATTTAGAATACCGAGGAGAGACGCAACGTCGTCTTCATATCACCGGTTGGATTTCCACTGTAAACACCCCAATCGATAATGAACCGATCGATCCACTTTTTCTGGAGGGTGATTCCCCATCCGAGCGCCTTGGTTGGTGTACGTCCTGAAACCGCGTCTCGCATACTTTCATCACTGAAAAACGTTTTCGCCACATTCTCGAATTCAAGCGTCAGCATATCGAGTACGCCAAAAGTGGGGATGGTAATTCCCATGTTGATCGGTCGGACAATACCGGTACTAGCATCCGAACTCATCTTCTGCATGGCCATTTCCGTATAGAACTTGAAGTCCTTTATGATAGTCACATCAAAGGCCCATTGTGCGGTGATGTAGTTTGTTTTTATCAGATATCCCTGATATCCGGCACTATCCTGAACCGATACATACTTTCTGAAACCACCACCAAGATGAATACGGTTATTCAACAGGTAGAGATCCTGATATATCCGATAAAATCCGGAACTCAATTTCGAATCCTGTATCTGAAAGAACTGTGTTGCGGTAGCATTGTAAAAATTCTGATTGTTGAGGTTACCGCCGAGAATCACCTCGGTCTTTCCGCCGACATTATCGAAAATATTGAAATCAAACCCGACTGCCAGCTGATTCGCGAATATGATCCTGTTTTTAAAAGGTCCGGTAATATTGACATAACGCGAATCTCCGTAACCGCCCGCGGGTTGATCGAGATAGTTACCGAACAGCTGACTGCTGTTATTCAACATTCCGTCACGACCGGCCTTAATCCAGGGCTTGAAGGTCAGGTTATCCTCCGGTGCATATTCTTTAAACCCTTTTACGTATGCCCGTGCAATCTCGAATGCATCGAGGTAGCCGAGAAGGTCGGGAGGCGTTGCACCCTGTCCCGGAATTTCATATATCTTCCGGCGCATCGTCCAATACGGATAAAACCGTACGTCGCATTCGCTTTCGAAGTATTTCAGTTTGCACGCTGCCTTTAAAGCCACTCGCATCCAGAAATCGTCGAAAGCCTGACGATACCCCGAAACAGAGGGATTCGTGATTCTTTTCGGGGAGGCACTGTAGAACTCGTCGTAAAGCTGTTTTTCAACCTGCATATTCACTACAGCACCGAATTTGACCGGAAATTCCCTGGGAGCAGCAACCGAATCCAATTCCTGTGCCTGTAGGGCAGCTCCCGGTATAAGTAAAATCACCATTGCAATCATCATCAACATATATTGTTTCATATTTTATTGCTCCCCATTAAAATTTCGCTGCTGCATTGAGAGAAAACCACATGGATGGTTTACCACTTGTAAAAACCATCGTTATTCCCGGTGCTAGTTCAAGGATATCCATGTTCACACCTATATTGAAACTGACACCAAGATTCTTTTTCCCTTCTATTACCTCCATTTCGGTAGGCAGCGGATAGGCTGGAACAGTATCCGGGTCGGCAAAACCATGTTCACCAATGAACATACCGCAACCGGCCTGGACAAAAAGATCGAAAGGCTTGATATTCAGGGGAGTATAATAGCGCAGAATACCCTGCGTACCAAGAAAATACAGCTCTTTCATGGTTGAATCACGAACCCACCGGTTGTAATTAATTTTTCCACCGAATGCCAGTCCGGACAGAAATTTGTCCGACAGAGTAAAAGGAAGACCGAAAAAAGTCAGACCGCCATCCCACCCCATACCGAGAGTTTTATCGCCGGTAGGCGTCAGTGCCGCAGACGTCATCGGTACCGCCATTCCGAGGGAAAACGACGTATACGTATTTTTAGCAGGGGCAGCGACCACGATTGCCACCAGACAGATACAGACCAGCTTATAAGCTCTCATAAGCAAACCCTTTTTTGTTGAAACCGAGGAACTGCTTCCTCAACAATAAACAGATACATTCAGAATCAGATTTTGTTCTTTTTTGGATGAAAGCAAGTGTTTCATCTTTAAACGTATTTCATATTCAAACCATATAAACAGAAGATAAAATAACTTATGGATAAATAAAAACATTCATCTCAGGTGCATGAAACCGGGACAACTTACGAAAACCTGGATTGTTTTTAAAACAACAAATCCGCTTACTAAAACCATATTATCACGAAAAGGAATTTTTACGCCTCATTATCAGGCTTTACACCTACGCAACAGGTACGTTCCTGCTGCGTAAGCTGAAAAGCTGCCCTCGTATCAAGGTAATCCTAATAATTGCAGAGTTTACTGCGCAGCGTCTGTGTCTGATTTTGAATCTGCAACAGATAAAGACCCCGGGCGGCATCCCTTGTTTCCCAGGTGATTGTTCCGGGTTTTTCCATTGAGATAGACTTGACTGTTCGTCCCTGCAGACTGACGATACTGATTTCTCCCGCAATGGGAGAAGTGATTCTGAAGTGGCGCGGCGTTTGAATAATCTGTAAAGATCCCACTCTTTTTCCGGATTTGATGATTTTAGCATCCGTCGGAAGAGCATCGACCCAATCCCCCACGAACACCATCTCTTCCTCGTATTGATTCGGCCATCGTGAATCCGACATTCTGACGGTATAAATCCCCGGAGCGCTTGCTGAAAAAGTGGTACTCTCGCCGGATGCAGGTGTTACTGTTGCATTTACCCCTGGCTCAACAATGCTCCAGTTGAAGGTTCCACCTGTGGCATTGGTTCCCTTTTGTGTTCTGAGGCGCGCGTTGAGGGTAACGGTTCCACCGACCTCTACGATCGTTGCCGACTGGGGGTTCGGAGGAACAATCGCCAGATCACAGGGAACTTCGGTTGAATAACACGCACCGAACTGCTGTCTGAAAATATCCGCCCATTTTGTGCCATCGGTCAACTGTGTATTGAACTTTGATGAGACGTGAGAATAGATTTCCGCGTCGAGCTGCGACTCGTCGTTAAGCAATTTCCAATACTTGATATACTTCTCTACCCGGTGAATTCCGTTGAAATGTTCAAACTGAAGCTGCTGTATCAGGGTCATTCCGCCTTTCATCTTGTATTCCCAGGGCAGATGATGGAAAAACAGGATGTACTCTTCAGGACACTTATCCTGGTCACAGAAGACATTGGCCATTTCAGCCGGATAGTATTTGTGCGCGAAGTCATTCCTGACCGTACCACCGGTTCCATTGCAGCGTGAGACACCAATTCCGCTGCAGTTTTTCGCGAAATCCATAAACCAGTCGGTGTAGAAGTTGATATTGCGCATGTTATTGAAATCAACGTTGTAATGATCATTATTTCCCAAAGCGGGCATCAGTGCAGAATGATCTATCGTGTAATCAGTATATGCTTCCCAGGAAGTCAGAAGCAGATGTTTCAATACTGATGCCACTCCGGTTTTGGAACCATTATCAAAACTGCATTGGATCCACTCATCGGCAATCTGCTCGGCTGATAAGGTCGGATTCCAGGCAAGTCGTCCCCAGCCGTAATAATTTGCCTGAGCAAGATAATGCCCCGTCCAGTTGGCCGCGTCACTCAGATTGCTGATTGCCCATACTCCACCGGTCTTTGCACCGGCACCTTTTAAAACCTGATACGCTGCAGATCCTTCCGCACCGTTCCAGGACGTCACACCTTCGATATCATAATCAAGGATTTTCTTCCATTTCGGCACCAGCCAGCAGAGATGTTTATCCTGACCGGTGTATTCCTGAGTAATCTGAAATTCCATACCCAATCGTACACCGGGCATCGCGAGTAGCTGATGCGGGGGTTCAACCATCTGAAAGTCCCGTGGACCATCCTTCATACGTACGATTACTGATTCATCCCACTGTTGTGGCGGATCCGCAAATTCCTTGGACTGGTTGACCGCAAAATCAGGGTCTGAAGTGTCATAAATGAAGGTACGCCAGATCATAACGGCACCGTACCGTTTAAGAGCTTCCGCAATCGGATTGGCACCCTGAGATTGTGACTGATTATAGGTCGTGCGTGGTCCTTCCTCTCCTTCTGAATCGGCCTTCATTAAAAAACCACCGAAATTGCTGATATATTTGACTACCATATCAACCTTGTCGAACCACCACTGTTTTGCCTGAGCATTTGCGTAGGCATTTGCGGTACTCATTTTCGGATTGACAATTCTCGGACTGGCGTAGGAAACAGAGAGATAATATTTAAGACCATACGTGCCGATGATATCGCAGAACACTTTCTGCGATTGAAGATTGGCTTCTTCGAGACACTTGTAATTTCCGAGTGAATTACTGCGATAGGTATTGACATTATCAGGGCACATGCCGTTAAGTCCAAGGGATACCGCCATACGGCAGTAATCTCTGACTCGCTGAAGTTCCGTGGCCGACAGTCTTCCGAAATTTTCCATTTTAAAAGGGCGGTCTCCACCATAGACCCGTTCAGTTGAAACAGATGACGAATAATGATTAATCCAGTGATCAAGTACCCTGAATGCATAGTACGGATTTTCAACGATAGAAAGATTATCAACCGGTTTACCGGTCTGCATCAGACGGAGGAAATGAAAGACACCTCGAAGAACACCTACTTCACCTTTGCCTGATATGTAGGTAGCACCACCTGCGCTTTTTATCACGAATCCTTCACTATTAACCGCACTGTAATCAATCCCAGCCGATGCAACCAGTGGTGACCCTTCCGGTGCGAGCACAATTGATCCGGCCCCGGCAGCAGTGGCAACCGACAGCGCGGAACCACCTATAAGTTTGGGAATTGCGAGATCCAGTTCTGTCTTGGCATTTTTCAGAGTATCTGAATTGGCGTTGGAAATAACTACGTTTTGACAGACATTCGAATAGCTTGCCTTCAAATTCTCCGGTACCGCCGAATAATGAAGCCAAGTTTCGGAACCGTTATAGGCGTATACAGTGCCGGCAATAATCATTAGCAGGCACGCTATCCGCAGAAATCGTTTCGAATGAACCATTACATCTCCCCTGTTGAGATTTTTTGTTCGGTTTTCTATATAAAATAATACTTCAGAAGAAAAAAGAGATTTTTAAATATCGCAACTGCGTTTGATGGTGTGCAATAGGGATGGGGTTTTCCGTAAATCTGGGTGTACACAAAAAGTATACTGAAATCAGAAATATATTACCGATCGAACATTGAACTGGTACTCATCTCGATACAAGCCCGCCGCCAGTGGACGACATCTCGATACAGTTCTCAGCCTGCTCGATACACGGAGAGATGTGCTCCGCTTCAAACAAACCAGTTGGTGGATTTCCGGCAGTTTGATGGTTCAAAGAAATAATTCCTCCAAAAAACGTCCAATAGAACGGATTTCGATACGACAGAGGTCCTTCAACAGGTTGTTTTCTATCTGACTGATCAGAAAACCAGGAGACAGTTCAATTCATATCCGGCCGGTGAACGGTCTGGAATGCCGATGGAAAACGCATCTCTGGGACAGGTCGTGACCGTGATCGAAAAGCTCAATGAGACCATTGGATAGGTATTCAGGTCGGCTATTAGGAAAAGACTGCCCGGAAAGTAACTCTGCTCACGGATGGATCCACCCGAATATCATTTCCCGGAGACATCGGACGATCCACAACCGGTATCTCCTCGAATGAACTCAGATAACTCCTGCAACGACAGGAAGAAAAAGGATACATTACTGGGCTTTCCTGAAACCACTCAATTTCGTGACGCAGATCACAGACTTTTTCTCACTTTTTTATTATTTTGCTTTTTTGAACCCTTTTCTGCACACAAAAACTGTTCCAAACTATGAATACCACCAACACCGTCCCCACTGATTCCCCTCAGAAAATAACCGTTGAATCACAACTGGTGTATATTCTCTGGCAGCAGGGACGTGCGTATGCCGGTTTCGAGGCGCATTTTGAAGTGAAAACCCTGCTGGTTGGCGACGGCGCGAAGGTGAAAGCGACGCTTCGCACTGCTAAAGGGAAAAAACTCGACAAGGTCGAAGGGGTGATCGTCCTCAACAAGTGGCGCGGGAAAGTACTCATCCCCGACAAGGTCAGACCCGACGACTACGTTTATCTTGAAGTCGAACTGCCGAAACACGGCCTCGAACTCGATTCCAACAAGATTCCCATCCGCCCGCCAATCGAAGTATCGTCGATAAAGTGGAGTAAAGCGGAAATCACCCGCGAAGAAGACGTGACACTCTCCTGCAACTTCACCAACGGCGTTGAAGATGATGACAAGGTGACGGTCATTGTTTACGAATATGATGGCAACGGAGCCCACGACAAGGTAGTTACCATCCCCACGACGGTAAAAAACAACAAAGTCGAACTGAAGTGGAAATTCATGTATCAGGAAGATACCGCGGCTATTCCAACCGAGGAGGAGTTGCGGCAATACGGGAAAAGCTACACTCCGCCCGAATATTTCTTTGTGGTGATGGTGGATACGGTTGGGGTGGGGTTGAGGCAGGAGAGCGGGCTATTGCGCTTTGAGGACACGGTGGACATTACCGTGCAACATGGCATTGCCGCTCCCGAAGAAGCCCCGGACTATTCGATTACCCTTGCGGACGGAACATCAGTAACAAAAAAAGCCGATGCGGACAACCGGATACTGATCACCGACGCTCCCCCCGGCCCCTTTACCATCCTTCCCGAAAAGCGTCCCGCCACCGATACAATTTCCGGAAAAACCGGTACACCGCTCGTTGCCGTTTTTCCCGACGCGAGCCTTTTTTGTGACGGGCACATGCATATCCAGAGTAACAACTGCTGCCCGATGCCGCTTCAGTGGGCGATACTTGCGAGGGAAGCAGGATTTGTTGTCGGGCGGCCCGAGAGTACCCGTAAATTACTCAACATAGTCAATGCGGGGCCGGTCGGTTGGGTATTTGCCCGCCGTCTGGGTAAAATCGGCCGTCTGAGTACCGACATGATCAGCAAGCTCTACGCCGCAAAGCTCAACGATAAACATATGCGTCACGAGCTCTGCTGGACGGTGCTTAGTGACCGTGAGATGGAGAAGTACAAGAACAACCGGGAGCAGATGCGGGTCATCGCGGGTCGCAAGGCGAAGCTCTCGGCGCTCACGGAAAAATCCTCCGAACAGTACGATGAGGAGTTCGTCGCGAACACCCGTTATTACTTTGAAGGGAACCGTATCAGACGGATGGGTATCGCACTGCTGATGGATCTGAGTTATGCCGGGTACTGGAGCAGATACGGGCTTCCGCTCTATCTTTCAGGCGGTGACGGCATGTTTTACATCAACGATTTCACCGCTGTTGACATCAGTCAGGAGCGACGTTCAGCTGCGGTACGTGTTCGGCTCGCCGACAGCGTTGTCATCCCGGAGATCGACCTTTCGCCCGACCTCGGAAAGCGTGAACCGATATCGAACACCCGGTGTCGTCTCCATCTTTTTCCATCGTTTTCCGATGGAGAGAATAGCAGACTCGGGCCGATGTTCTACACGGAGCAGTTTGACCGGTTTTCCGATGGAGAATGGGCAGCAACCGGAACGCTTCCACTTATCCGCTTTGACCCTAAGGAGCCCGACCACATTCGGGATATCCTGATGAAAAAGAAGATCCACTTTGTCGCGAAGGCGCCGGGAGAAGACAATGCTCGGTTCGAAGATTACGCGGTCCAGCGTGAGCGCTCAATTGCCGCTGCGATCATGCAGCCGATGTCACTCTTCCTTTTTTACCACTATGATCCCCGCAGGCACTGCCTTACTGAAAAAAAGACTCCTGAAGCCATCGCCGATAAAATACTCGGAAACCATGCGTTCTTTACCGCTGCGGAGAACTCCCGTCACTCGGTTACCGCCAATGGGCTCCGTTACAGCGGGTGCATTGATGCTGCGGAACATGCGGAATTCAACGATCCCGGAAAACTCGCCGGGTTGCT
>JAFGHA010000186.1 GCA_016930275.1 Chitinispirillaceae bacterium | reverse complement strand
GATATTCTCAACCACTGGAAGAAGGAAGGCGGCGACTGGTCGTGGGGTATTCTGGATATCGTCGATCTGAACGAACCGTTGGCACGCCATGCCAAACCGGGAGCCTGGAATGATCCGGATATGCTGCAGGTCGGCAATTTCGGAGGGAATCGCAGCCCGAATGAAAATGAGTACCGCTCACACATGAGTCTGTGGTGTATCATGGCGGCTCCGATCATTATGGGAAACGATATCCGGAACATGAATCAGGCGACCAAAGATATCCTGCTCAACAAGGAAGTCATTGCCGTTAACCAGGACAGCGCCGGGATCCAGGGAACGAAAATCAAATCCCAGAACGGACTCGATGTCTGGTGCAAACCGCTCGGTGCCAAAGATGGCGACAGTAAAGCGGTGGCACTGTTCAACAGAAATGATAACACCCAGAATATTACCGTTAATTTTTCCGATATCGGCCTTTCTGGTGAAGTACATGTACGTGATCTGTGGAAAAAAGAGGACAAGGGACTGTTTGAGGGATCATTCTCCATGCCGGTCGAAGCACATAACACTGCCATGCTTAAAATAGTCAAACCGACAGTAATTCGGGCGGAACGGGCACTTACGGAGCAGAAAAAATCTCAATTCTCTTCCCGATATGTAAATGGAAATATTATAATTTCATCGCTGGTTGAAGCGAAACCCTTCGAGGTAGCAGTTTTTTTAACTGATGGGCGCCAGGTGGCACACATGAATAATGTGGTTGGACAAGTTTCGGTTCCCGCGGTAAAGAATTCTTTATACATAGTCTCGATTACCGCCGGCGGCTATATCGAAAGGAAAACCGTATCATTATTCCGGTAATACGTTACAGTTAATTTGATGAATAGGCGGAAATTCGGCTATAATTCAGCATTTGGTGTCACTTCATTTTCCAGTGGAGTGGCACTTTTATTTATGGAAAAACTCTAAACTTCAAACAGTATGTTCTAAAATGAAGAAATTCCGAGCGATTAGCGTTTGAGAGAATGAGTGTTTTAATAAATATCCCGGAAAATCTTATGTTGGTATCGATGAGGGGCAACAAATAAACCCAAAGAAAAGTTGTGTCGGATACAGGTAATTGATTTCACCGGAAATCATATTTCGGTGGTATAGGATACTGTTGCAAGGTTTGAGAAATATCTGTATGAGAGAGTTAGGGAATGAAGAGTCGTTTCCGGTATGCCATGTATATTTGTTGAAATGGATGTATTTTTAACCTTTCCCGTTTCAGCTGTTCAGACGGCACTGCTGTTAAGTGTAATCACTCGTATTGGAGCGGATTTATAGAGCGAAAACAATATCTTCAGAATTATAACTCCAGAAGACAGACTGTTTTAGCTACATCAACATTTAGAGGGAGACGATGTAATGGTAAACGGTACTATCAGAAAGAGAGCTCCGGGGGCGCTTACGCTCCTGGTGCTCGCCGCAGTCAGTGTTTTTTCTCAAAACACCCTTATTCTCGATGTAGACCAGGCACAGGACACCATTAAGAAAACCATTTACGGTGGACTTATGGAAGACTGGTTCAGGGATATCTATGGCGGAATATATGTTGGTGTCAATTCGTCGGTCCCGAATACCAATGGGATGCGAAATGATATTATCGATGGCCTCAAGGAGATGGATATCGGTGTTCTGCAGTTTCCCGGGGGGTGTAAAGCCGAAGAATATCACTGGGCCGATGGTGTCGACGGCACCAAGGCGGAGCGGGAGGCAAGAAACAACGGTTTGGGGACCGATGAGTATTTCCAGCTTTGTGAACTGGTCGGGTGCGCACCCTTTATTCAGGCGTGCTGTAAAGATGGTTCACCGGCGGAAATGAAAGCATGGCTGAATTATATCCATGAGCATTTTCCCGACAAACTCAGATATCTCGGTATGGGAAATGAACCCTGGGGCGGTTGCTGGGCTCAGTTCGGTAATGATGGTGTCACCAAGTATCTTGACCAGTGGTATGATCCCTTCAAGGCGGCGATTCCGGAAGTGTTCGCCGGTAAAATCATCAGGGTTGCCGCCGCGGGATTCACTGATCAGGGTACAACCATCAGTGCGTGGACGGAAGAGGTGATGCGCCGAGAAGTAGGAAGTATTGAAGGGTTGTCATGGCATTATTACACTACAAAAAGCTGGGATGATGCTCAGAGATATCCATCCACCGGGTTCGGTGAGGATGATTATTACGGCCTTCTCACTTTAGCGTTTGCGATGGAAACGCAGGCGAAAAAGGTAATGACAAGCATGGATAAATATGATCCGGACATTACCTGCGGTCTGCAGCCGGACGAATGGGGCGCCTGGAATCAGACCTACGGCAATTTCGGCGGAACCTTTCAGCAGATGACGGTCCGTGAGGCGCAACTCACCGCACAACATCTCAACTTTTTCAACAACAACTGCAGGCGTATCTGGATGGCACAGGCAGCCCAGCCGGTGAATGCGATTCATTCATTTTTTCTGACGCAATCGACACACGGGCCCATGGTTAAAACCCCGGCTTTTTATGTGTACAAGCTTTATGTGCCGCATCACAACGCGCTGATGGTACCTTCGCGAGTCACCTGCGGCAAGGTCGGCAATCTCAATACCCTTACCGCCTCCACATCGGTCAACAGTGAAAACGTCCTGCATATAAGTATCAGCAACATTCATGCGACCGCCTTGCAGGAGCTTGCCATTACGATCAACGGCGGTACCTATGATTCCATTTCAGGGCGGATCGTCAACGGGCCGGCGATTAACAGCTTCAATGATTTCAATAAGGAGGAAGAGGTGAATATCAAGGATTTCGCTTCTTCGAATTTCTCACTTGATGGGAACAAGGTAAACGTGACCATGCCGGCGCACAGCGTCGTTATGCTCGCCCTGAAACCCCCGGTAACCGGAACGACGAACATGAAAAACGCTACCGTTTTCCACCGGTTTGCGGTTGCACCTCTGCCGGGGAACCGGATCTCCATACAGCACGGATTCAGCAAGGCTACGCCTGTTTCGCTTGCGCTGTATACCATTGACGGAAAGCTCGCGGCTCCTGTCGTCACTATGGTAACCGGCGGGGCTGCGATCAGGTGGTCACCGGAAGTGCAGCGTACGGGAAGTAATGCTTATATCGTCACTCTGAGTGCCTGTGGTGTTTCCATGTCGAAGCAGGTGGTGCTGCAATCGGGGAATTGAAGCGTTTCATCGGGAAAAAACGGTATATGTTGACCATTGTATTGACACTGTTTCATGTAATGGTCAACTTTTTTTGAACTGGAATATCCTGATTTCCAATCGAAGAGTAGTACTCCCCAGATTCAGGCGAAGTGCATTGCATAAATTAAAACAGTCCAAAGGTATCAGATACACTGTTTCAGTTTCCGGGATGTGGTGCAAAAAAGGTCTATCTATAATTTTTGAAAAACACTGCTCCCGATTTCGTAATCAGATTATATCAACGTATATCAACACTTTCTTGGTGTCCTGCCGGAGTTGTACCTTTTTATTCCGGATGAAAATCAAAAAAGATTTATATTAATAACACTCATATCTTCTAAAACACAAAGTTTTATTTCGGGGGGAAGGAACTTCTTTTTTAGTGGATCTGAAACGCGTTAACGTTAACGCACACTGATAAAATAATTACATTTGATCGTTTAAACAACGACAAGTTATTTTACCGTTAAAGGTGTAATAGTACAGTTGTTTGAAGTCATTGTTATAGGTTCCTTTAGGGAAGGATTGTTATGTTATCACGGAATTCGTTGAAAAGAATGCAGGTCGGTATTGTTCTAATTTCAATCGGAGCAGTCAGCAATTTCGGTCAGAGTACACTATCTGTTAATCCCAGCGCACCCGGGGCTGTAGTCAGAAATGAAATTTTCGGCGGTCTGATGGAAAAGGGGTTGGGGCGCGGTCTTAAAGGGGGGATTTTCTGTGGTACGGATGCCAATATTCCTCATGTTAACGGCCTTCGCCAGGATGTCATCGACGGATTCAAAGAGGTCGGGTTCGGAGCATTGCAGTGGCCGGGAGGGTGTGCGGCGCATAATTATGAATGG
Source organism: Chitinispirillaceae bacterium (assembly GCA_016930275.1). Taxonomy (GTDB): domain Bacteria; phylum Fibrobacterota; class Chitinivibrionia; order Chitinivibrionales; family Chitinispirillaceae; genus JAFGNB01. The sequence goes on along the minus strand of JAFGHA010000186.1, from coordinate 13,225 downwards.
GACCGGCAGCTAAATCCCTCTAATGATATCGGTACCGACCGGTTCATGCAGTTTTGCCAGCTTGTCGGTTGTGAACCGATTCTTACCGGTACCGCCAACAGCAGCTGGGCTCCAAGCAACAAGGCCTGGCTTGATTATGTCAATCGGAATGAAGATCATCCGGACTGGAACGTCAAATACTTTCAACTGGGAAACGAAGTGTGGGGGTGTGGTGGAAATTACGGTTCTTGGGGAGCTTATAAACCGAATTATGATGCCAATTACGATGCTATACGCGGTGTCGCACAAAATGATGATGTGGAGCTGATTGCCGGTACTGACGGTATCTGGAGATTCGAACCATGGTTAAAGGAAATGTTGCAAGCCGAAGGTAATCGTATTGAACTAATTGAAATTCATGACTATATCTATTTTCCGGATCCTCCCGATGGAATCGATCATCTTAATTTTACCGATGCGCAGTATTACGATATCTGCAACAGAGCCAATGAAAGCCAGATGAAACCGCGTCTCGATCAGATTATTTCGATTCTCGACCAGTATGACCCCGAAGGGAAAATACTTATATGGGAAGGTGAATGGGGCAACTGGCTGATCGATGACGGAACGAACGGCTGGCGGCAGGCGGGGACGCTTCTCGATGCGCTTTCCGCGGGAGAAACACTCAATCTGTTTATACGTTATGCAAAACGAATGATGGGTGCCGGGCTTGCACAGGTGGTGAATGTCATTCATTCCATTATGAATACGGAATCGGCAACTGGCGCACTTGTTAAAACTCCCACATTCTATGTATTTAAAATGTATTTGTCACATCACCGGAATAATGCCAAAACCATTCCCTTTACGCTCAATTCTGAACGGGTGAGTAACATGCCGGCGATTTCGGCCGCTACAACGGTTGATGATTCGATAATAGGTGATAATAAGGTTGGAAATGTCAATGTCAGTCTTACCAATATCGACCTGTCGCAGGAAAGAACCGTAAATATGACATTGTCAAACGTGGATGGCGACTGGACCTGTTTCAGTGCAAACGTGGTAACCGGTCCTCAGAAAAATTCATACAATAATTACGGACAGTCCGAAGCGGTCACTATGAAACCGCTTGCTGAAGCAAATGTCAGTAAAACAGGAGAGAGAACCTTTACGGTAAAGATGCCTGCAAAAAGTATTGCCATGCTCAGATTCAGACGGATTCCTACTTCCGTCAGGACCGACGGGACTGCCGCAGGTGCGGGAACATCATTTTCCATTCGACCCGAAAACGGTCGGGTTCTGGTTTCCTCCACGGTGAACATGAAAACACCCGTTACCGTCACTATGTACAGTGTTGACGGTAGAACCCTCATTACTTCCGGTGCAATCAAGGCAGGCAGCAGTGCCTGCACGCTTGAGAAGCTGCAGGGAAAGGGTGTCTATCTGGTCAATGTTGCGGGAACCGGTGTGAGCGTTACAAAAAAGGTCGTGCTGACAAAGTAAGATACGAAAAAGAAGCAGGTCAAATACGATGCTTGTACCGTAATAGCGCGGTACAAGTGTTTTTATGTTTTAATAAAACGTACTTATGGCGGATTGGTAGTATATGTTCTGTAATCGCTTCATATTTTCTTCGTGGTAAAGGCAAAGGAATCTCCAGTCCCGAATGGACCCGACGGTGTCAGTCGCCGGGCTATATTTCTGCAAGAAATGAAAAGAACTATAAAATATTATACCAAAGGAGTTATAATGAGTCGACGCTTGAAAAGGGTTTTGTGTTTGTTCGTGATTGTATCTGCAGGTGTCATTTCCGCAACACCACTTGATCCTCAGTGGATGTTCACCGACGTTGTTGAAGACCAGATCTATTCAAGTTTCCAGTATTGTGATACGGCAAGAAACGATAATTACCATTGTATGTCAACGCAATATGATGATCTCGTTGATACCGGGTCGTATAATAATACGAAATATATCAATTTTGATTATCAGTTCAGCAGTGATTCATTCTATGTCGTTAACAGATGGGATGAAACCGATACCATGTACCGGGATTATCGCCCGGGGTATGCAGGGTTCAAAACCGCCTGGGATGGTGGGATGGTGGGCTTTTTTCTCGCCCGCTACAAATTTCTTATTTTAAAACATAAGGGACCGAATCCAAACCATAAAGTAACCGTGGCGGCATGGTACAACAACGGAGATTGTGGAGCGGAATCGTTTCGCGAGGAACTCGGATCGTTCAGTGCTTCAGCGGAATGGAAGGACGACACGATTGTTATTCCTGCAAGTTTTCAGAATAAAATAGATTCGCTCAGAAACGGCAGTCTGTATTTCGAATTTGTTTTTATCATCAATAATATCGATCCGAATGACCTGACACCGGGCGAACCGGGAAATTTCAAAGTTGATGACATACGGCTGGTGGGCTGTAATCCGATTGAAAAATCGCCGGTGTCACAAACCATAATTGAAAATCAACCTTGTACCCTGAAAGTGGCTGCCTCGCCTGCCGGGAATTCCGGCACGGATATTCTCACCTACCAATGGATGAAGGATGGAGCACCGATTGCCGGAGCCGTAGGTGCGGAATATGTAATTGCAAATACAATATCGGGGCAGGCGGGAACCTATACTGTTGCGGTTACGGTGCCCAGTACCGGACTTACCTTTACTTCTGTCCCGGCTGTCCTGACGGTTACCGACGATGGCTGCGGCTGCGGTGCAGGAACCGGTCTTGCCTTTATACCGCCGATTTTCATCAAAGTGATGTCACGGAGAAAAAGGAAGCAACAGAAGTAATGTATGAGAGTTCAATACTATTTGTCTATCAGAGTACTTTAATAAGAATGGAAAATTTGGTTATCAGAAAACGAACCTGAATGTCTGATTCTGTGATTATCGGCAAATGGTAAAATCACGTTTTAACAGGAGGTACAATGGATTTGAAAGGTATTCTTAAAAATAGAGGTAAATTCGGTGCCGCAGGTATGTTGTGTTTTACGCTGCTTGGAACGAATGGCTACGGTCAGAATTCGGTGACATTCAATGTCGGGGAGCCGATTGCTGTCGTTGAGCAGGAGGTGTTCGGCCTGTTGATGGAAGTGACTCTGGGGCGGCAGTGGAAAGGCAATGGTTCGATTTTTATGGGCCAGAAGAGCCTTAATAATAACGAAGCCACTTTTGGTATGCGAACATCAGTCATCGAAGCATTCAAAGAATGCGGTGTCGGTGCGGTGCAGTTCCCTGGAGGCTGTGCTGCCAATGGGTATGAATGGGACAGATCATTAAATCCCTCAAATGTCGTCGGGGTGGATCAGTTCATCGAGTTCTGCAAGTTAACCGGAGCCGAGGCGATGATCTCCGGCAAACCTACCGGGAGTGATGCTGCGCAAAATCTGGCGTTCGCCAAATACATCATCGAAACGCTCGACTATCCTCTGAAATGGTTTAAAATAGGTAATGAAATATGGGGTGGATGCGGAACAAATTATACTAACGGGTATACGAACGGATTTAAAACCAATGTCGACCGATTCAAGGACCTGATGGCTACCGAGAAGGGAAAGAACCTCAAGTTTATTGCTGCGGCCAATGCCATGGAAGGTAACTACAGCTGGATTCCTACCTGGTACAATGATATCGGTGATGTCGTGGATGCGATTGAATATCACGATTACATCTATTACCCGAACGATATCAGCAGCAGTAACCCGACCACCAGTAATTACTGGACGATAATGAATAGTGTTTTTGTCGGCGATTTTCATGATCATCTGGTTAACCAGATTGTTCCCAGAATGAAGCAGGCGGACCCAACCAACAAGGTAAAAGCCTGTGTTGACGAATGGGGAGACTGGCTGAAGGGTGATAACTGGATGCAGACCATTACGGTTATGGATGCGATCTCTGCAGGAGGTCATCTGAATCAGCTTATCCAGAATGCCGATGTCGTGGGCGCCGCATGCCTGGCGCAGGGGGTCAATTGCATTCATTCCATCGTCAATATCAGCGAGTCGGGCCAGATGGTGATCACGCCGGCGGGTTATGTATTCAAACTGTATAAACCGCATCATGCGAACAATGCCAAAGCCCTTCCGGTTACCAGTTCCAGTTTTGAGAAAGCCAACGGCAATGTTCCGGCCGTAAGTACAGTTGCAACAATAGATGATAACGGTACGGTAAATATCAGCTTTACAAATTGCGACCTCTCAAATAATCGGAATGTAAAGGTTACACTGAATAATCTGCAGGGAAATTACAGCGTCTTGAGCGCCGAGGTGGTTACCGGTCCGCAATATACTTCCACGAATCCGTTCGGTGGTGCTGAAGTGGTGAATATCAAACCTCTTGATGAATCAGCTGTAAGCCTTGATAATAATGAAGTTAATGTAACGTTACCTTCAAAAAGTGTAGTAATGGTGAGGCTGGATAGACCTGATGCATTGAATTCCAGACAGATTAAGAATAAAGGTGCGGATGCGTTTTCAATCAGGGCCGGATCACACGGAGTGATAATCACATCCATGAAAGAACTTGCATCACCAGTTACCGTAACACTTTACCGTCTTGATGGAAAGACCGTATTGGAATCCGGGAATTTTATGTCAGGAAAAACCTGTACGCTCGGAAAGAATATTACCGGAACAGGAGTTTTTCTGGTAAAAATTACCGGACCGGAAGTTAACCTGTCACAGCAGGTGGTACTGGCAAAATAGAACTATTGGAAGATACGGTGAGATAAATCGCCGTCAACGTTGATTTTGAAGCCGGGAATGCTGAAAAATGCTCCCGGCATTTTTTTCTGATATGGCCGTTGTAATTGTTCTCTATCAGTAAAAGGCGAAAATAAGAGTGTTTTACTTTTCCGGTAGCGAGCCCTGTTCTCTGAAGATCTGTACGGTAAAGGTCTGAATCGTTACTCCTTTTTGCAACCATTCCTCTTTTGATGTGCGGGATCTCGTCAGGAGTGTATCAAGTGCTGCATCCGAACTTGAACACCGGACGACTTCATCGGGCATTACAATTCCGCCGACATTGTTTCCGCGGGAAATAATAAGGCCATCGGTCTCCAGTGTTATGGATGTATCGCTTTCGATAGTTTTTAGATCGCTGACGATCGTCAGTTCAATGAAGGCACTGTCAAGGTCTTCAGGTTTGAGTGGGGAATAACGACCGGATCCCGATGCGGCCCGGCAAGCCATTTCCGCGACGCCTGCACTAAGTGGTTTGATGGGGAGAATATACCCTGCTACGCCACGCACTTCTCCACCCACTCGTATTTTAATCATGCATCCTCTCATAGTATTCAGTGTGGTTAGTCCGGTCAAAGGTGGGGGTGGGACCTTGCCGGAATCAAGGTAATACATTATTGAATGGCGTGCTATCGCACAAAGAGTATCCTGTTCGACTTCTGATACGATCGGTTTTTTACCGACGTGAAGGGTAACTGTTTTTCGAAAGTGCACAGATGGGGCCTTCTGCGATTTTTCGCAGGAGCTGAAAAAAATAAGGAAAAGTAGACCGGAAAGTCTGGCAAGGGTATGTTTTGGAATAATTTCGCTGACGACAAATTTGTAGGGATTTGTTCTCACTGTGGTTCCTTTACTGCAATGTATGAACAACGGTTAGGGAATTGTTGCTCCTGGTTGGCAATTACTTTTCCCTGTTGAAAAAACCTATTAAAAGGAGAGCGACAATACTGATACCAATAATAATTTTTCCGTTAAAATCCAAAGATCCGGCGGTAAATGCAAAGTCCAAATTATACGCGACAGCTGCACCGGTAGCAATGCCCAGCAGAGTTATTGTACTGTCACTGTTGCCTTGTGAGGCGAGAATAAGCTGACGGAAAGGGCAGCCACCGAGAAACGTTGAAGCAATACCGACAACGCATACTGCGAGAAAACTCCAGAGGAAATCAGAGGAGCCGATTATATGAACACCGAAATGTGCTTGCCCGAGGGTGATATTGGTAATGAGGGCGGCAAGCAACAGAAAAACGAATCCGGTTAACATAGTTACATCACCGATAAGAAACAAATCTCTGAATCCTCCGGTGAAACATAGCTTGTTTCTCTGACCTGCAATTCCAATAATGGCACCGATTGCAAGTGAAGCGACAAGAGGGGCATGCCGTTGATTTGAAAGTATGATGAATGGTGGTTTTATAAACAGCAGCAGTAACAGGAGTACGGACAGAATATGAATTATCATGCCGCCGGTGGCGGTTGTTCTTGATGCTGTACCGAGGGTAAAGCCCTTCATGAGGAATACTGTTCCTATTCCAATTCCGGTAACCAGTCCGGCAAGGCCGGCGAGGGCGGATGGATCGCCACCGGCAAGCCTGAGACCTGTTCGCATGGGGCAACCAATAAATGCGAATACGCCGAACGCAAGTATACTGCCGATAAGAAAACGAACAAGTGACGATGATCCGCCGGTGGGGAGATACTGTTTTTTGACTGCTGCGGTGATTCCTGCAGAAAGTACAATAACAGAGAGTTCCGGGCGCAAATAACTGAATTCGATGGTTTGGTGAAGACCGAAAGATCCTGCGATGTCACGGCAGAAACAGGCTACGGAGACGCCACCATCAACAGGGTTACCAAGTTTGGTGAGCAAGGCAGAACCCGTTCCGGCAATACTGCCGGCACCGGCCGCCCATATCGCGTCTTTTGTATTGATGCTGAAACGCAAAACATTTCCTTAGCGAGGAATAAAAAATGATTCTTGGTGTATCATCATAGAGTTCAAGTACTGGTAAAATAATTGGTTAGTGAAAAAATGTTCAATTAATAACTGCTGCAATTTGCATTATTAATCGTCTTGGTATAGACGGCATACCGTCACCCCGGCGCAGGCCGGGGTATTGAATGGACAAGCGCGGTTTGTCATTTCTCTGCTGGATCCCGGCCTGCGCCGGGATGACGATACATTCTTCGGGTCTCACTGAATTTGTGCCAATTACCGTTTACAGTATCGTACTATCTGTATATCGTCACCCTTTGCCATTTCCTATAGTGACCGACGGATAATGTATTCGGAAATGCCGATTCTTTAACGAGATCAACAGTAATTATACTATCAGTATGTAGTATATTTTCATCTATGCATTCCAGAAACATCCCGATATTGTCTTTCGTTTGCGGACTAGTTCTTTTTATTACCTGCAGCAGCACGGAAAAGGATAAAACTACAAGCGTACGTTTTTCCGGGCATCAGCAGTACGATATGGTACTTGTGCCTGCAGGATATTTCTGGCGAGGTTCTGAACAGGGTGAAATTGATGAAAAGCCGGTCAGGAGAATATGGCTGGACTCCTTTTATATTGATCGTTTTCCGGTCACCAATGCCCAATACGCCATGTATCTTAAGGAAACAAATGCAAAGCTGCCGCTCTATTGGAATGAAGAGAAATGTAATGACCCCGGGCAACCGGTAGTTGGAGTTTCGTGGAAAGACGCGCTGGAATTTTGTGCATGGCGATCGGCAAAAGACAGTGCGGTTTATTCACTTCCCACCGAAGCGCAATGGGAAAAGGCTGCTCGCGGAGAGGACCGGCGTACCTATCCCTGGGGTAATCAGCTGCCTACCGACAAACGGGCACCAACTAAAATAACCGAGAAAATGCCGACGGTCGGTCTCTGTGAATTGGGCCGTTCACCCTATGGTGCGGGAGATATGGTGGGAAATGTCTGGAATTGGTGCCTTGACTGGTACAATAAACAATATTATCGCATTGCTCCGGAAAAGAACCCGTCCGGCCCGAAGGACGGACGACGAAAAGTGGTGCGGGGAGGGAACTGGGTGTTTCTCGGTTGCTGCAGCGGTACACCCGCCTATGCGTTACGGACGACCCGACGGAATGTGTTTCATCCTCATCTGAAGAAGAAGAGTATCGGTTTCAGATGTGTCAGGTTGCTGTCTCCTCCGCGCGATTCAAATCGGACGGTTATTGACAGTATACAATAAAGTGTTAAACAATGATAACCGGATGTCAGTTGGAAGAATATTTTGCTGGATAGAATAGATGTAGAGGAAGTTTTACCTATGCGTACTATTGATGGGCTTGGGAAAACCACGGATCGATTATTCCGTTTTTCTTTTCCACTATTACTTTGTTTATTATCGACACTTATTGTATGTGATACATCCGAGAAGGAAGACTTGTCGATCATCAAAGTCGGCAGGTCAGTGTATCATCAATCCGATCTGGATGCATTCACCCGTGTCGCGGAAAACTACCCTGTAACTACTCCGGAATTCAATCCGGCAACCCGGCTTTCCGTCACCGCTTTCATAGAATGTGCCTCCGTTTATCACAAAGTGAGATTCGGCTGGTCAGCCTTGAAGTACCGGTTCAGCAATGACTGGAGATGGAAGAAAAGGTATGTGATAGCGGCGAATTTCGTTACTGATGTTCTTCAGCGACATATGGGCTACTCTGATGAGGAATTGAAGGATTACTACACCCGCAACAAAGAGGAATTCAAAACATCGCAGGTACAGGATTCCGCGGGAACTCTCTGCACCACTACCGTTGTGATACCCTTTGATGTCGATTTGAAACGTCAGATTGCCGAGCGAATGTTTCTGAGCGAATATCTGCCGGATTCTACATTCCTTGCCACAACACGTGTACCCTTGGGGGATGAAAACGCCGTTAAAGGACATTGGATTAAGTATGTCCGTTATGAGGGGTATCAGCGAATTTATCTTGAAAAATATTTCAGAAAAAAGTTCGGTGTACCGTATCCGGAATCCTTTGAAAAAATTATTGGTAAAGGAAGTGTATTGTCGGATAAAGACACTGCAACCCTGATTTCCTGGATGTCTGAAAAAAGAAAAAAAATGCTCAGGACAAGCAGTACCGCTTTAAATAACGGAATTAAACTGCTCATGAGATGGTATCTTTTTTCCGACGAAGCCCGGAAAACCGGGTATGCCTCAAAAAAGGAGATTAAGGAAACGGTCAGGTGGTTATGGCGGTATGAACTTGCCCAACGATATATTGCATCGGATATCACTCAACGGGTTTCAAATGAATCATACATTGACTCCGCGATGGCGCTTCACTCCTACTGGGATATAAGTGGTGACCCGGGTAGAGTAATTGACTCGAGTACAATGAATAACCATTTCAAACAGCTGATAGAACAACGGGCGAGGGAATACCTCAATGCCGAATTCGGTACATTGCGGAGAGGGGTCAATGTCGCCTTTCTTGAAAGTAAATGGGATGACGGAAAAGGCGGTGATCCGGCACAGTTGTTACGTCAGGCTGATTCGCTGCGGATTGCGGATGATAAATCTGCAGCGCAAGAGGCATACCGTGTTATCGCGGATAATTTCGCGTTAGTACCTGAGGGGAAAAAAGCACTTGTCGCTCTGGCAAAACTCCTTACTGATCGACGGCAGTATGCCGAAGCGATCAGGCAGTATCGAAAGGCATCTATCCTTCATGACGATGCGGAACTGCGCTGTCACTGCATGTTCATGATCGGGTTTATCTATGATGAATATCTGAAACGTCCGGAAATGGCTGAGGCCAACCTGAAATGGGTACTGAAAAATGCTCCTGATTGCGAATATGCCGATGAAGCTGAATTTATTATGCTTCACCTGAGCGAGCCTGTTATCAGTTCCGAAGAACTGCAGGAGGAAGCTGTTCGGCAGGGGCGAGGTGCAGCCGGGGATGCAGCCGGAATTTCGGTAGATGCGGAGCTTCTTGACACTGCTATGATTAATCAGGGTGAATAAAATGACTCTGGTATGATTCAAAATGTGTAGGTAACGAGTTTTTAATTACAGGAAATGTATATGCATTCAAGAAATCTTTTTATTTTTATGCTCGTAAACGCAATTACTTCTTCCATCCTTACTGCATCTCCGGAGGTATCTGTCGAAAGTACTCATGTGTGGGTGGACACGGTGCTGCAGGGGAAGGTTTTACGTATCCGACAGGTATTTTCCGTCAGGAATACCGGAGACTCAATACTCAGAATCGGAAACGTAACGGCCGGGTGAGGGTGCACGGCGGTCGAAGTTGATTCGATCATCCTTCCCGGTCGGGAAGGGAGTATTACTGCAGAAATAGCCACCCGGGATTTGCATGAAGGTCCTTTTAAAAAGGATATCACGATTTCCTCGAATGCCGGGAATACCCCCAGGCTCCGTCTCTATATTTCGGGGTATTTCAAAACCGTACTCGAAATTGAACAACATTCTTCACTATGGCTTTCACCGGGAAAGGAAAGTGATACCGGGGTAGTGATACGTTTACGGACATTAAAAGAATGCAAAATAGAAAAAGTTGAATTCAGATACACCGAAAATGAACTCGGTATGCAATGGGAGAGCGTTGTTCCGATACGATTTACCTATGAGTATGTGAAAGAAAACGAGCAACCTGCAGATAAGCCGAACCTGTGCCGGATACGCCTTTTTTATTCTCCGGGACTGTCGGAGGAAAAGTGGGGAAAGTTTTATATAACCACCGATCTGAAGACGGAAAAAGAGATCTTTGTAGCTGGTACAATGGTTGGACGGAAATAACCCTTATCGTTCTGGAGGTGATCCTGTCAGCGCTTCCCCCGGATAATCGACTGCACATACAGTGAATCTATCGACATCGCTTTGTCAAAGGCTTCTTTGGCTTCGTCAATACGGTTATCTTCAAAATAGAGATTGCTCAGATTTACCCAGGCCGATGTATGCCGGGGATTATATGTTACGGTTTTTTCGTACATTTCAATCGCTTTCTGCCATTCTTTTGTTTGAATGAAGTGCCACCCCAGCCGTGCATATGGCAGTGCGTCAGTGGAATCTTCGGCAATACGGTTGTACAAGCTCTGAATTTCTTTTTCCGGTTCCCTTAGCCATTTCCAGACATCAGCCATTAAAAGGTGTACCTTATCCGGTGATACTTCACGTGCCCGCTCGAACATATCCTTTGCGAGTTCATCTTTACCGAGCTTCCGGTAAACGGCACTTAACTCAAGATATCCCCTCGTGAATTTCTGATTAAGATCGAGGGCGTCTTTGTAGGATTCGGCTGCAAGGGCCCACTCCTGTTTGATTGCATAGGAGGTGGCCAGTGTGTAATGGATTTTTGTGAAAAATGGTTTGTACCGTTTGTAATCTCTGTACGCGACAATTGCTTTATCGATAGTACCGGTTTTCATATACAGATCACCGAGCTCAAAATCAATTTCAGTATAGTGTGGCGCCTGACGGATAATATAATTATACTGTTCCATGGCACGTTCAAGATCAGTCCGGTATTGTCCGGGCAGGTCTCCCCATGCCGGGTTACACATTGGAACTCGATGCCATCGCCGATTGAAGGCGTTGCCATAAAAATATCGTGCACGTAGATTATACGGATTATATATGAGTGATTTCCGGTATCGCGTGAGGGCTTTTTCCCAGAGGAGTGAATCGGAGCGGTACTGCGTTCCCTCTATGAATATGTCGTGGAAAACCTCCGCATCGGTGGCGACGGGTGTATACGCTTCTTTTGAATAATACACCGCTTCGTTCAGGTAGATGTCGGCCAGAAAGAATCTGAAAGAAAGTATTGACGTCACCGCCGCAATGAGGATAACGGTCCCGTCAAACAGGAGGACGAGCGCTTTTTTACCGGTAGGTACAGCGTTACTCTGTACTGCCGATGGTTTGCGGTTATTCAGTACGGTTGCAGAAAGTGCGACAATAAATCCCATAAAAAGCCAGAAAAAATAGCCGGTGGATGCATAGCGCATGCTCAGAGAAAAAATATTGCCGATAAGGAGTGCGGCGGTCCCGCTTATGCAACCGATCAAAAGTACAAGCGGAGACGGGGAATACCAATTGTCCAGGAGGAAGCGTCTGCTATTCGGTTTTTCGACCGGCGGTGCTGTTGATTGCCTGGCGAGAATACGTAGCGCCTTGTAAGCCGAAACAAAAACAACCCCCACAAGCCATATCCAGATGGCCAGGCCGATAATCCCCTCGTCGTGCAGGATCTCGAGATGCTCATTATATACATTGCTTACATGTTCAAAACAGGTCGCATTGTATGCCCAGGATTCAGGTTTTTTTATAAGTGGATAATTGTTTTTGAATGTTCCTATTCCATGGCCGAAGACCGGCTTCTGTCCAATCAGATTCAGCGCGCCTTCAACATAATATTTACGTTCGAGAACAGTGTTGTATCGTCCTTCGTCGCTGAAACTGATGTGCAGTACCCCGGCAATGACAAGGCCGGTAATCGACACTGCTGCGAGGATGATCAGCAGCGGTTTTCTGGCCGGGGTTTTCGGAAGAATCAAGAAAAATACCGCAGCAGAAAACAGCAGCATTCCGGCACCCAGCCCGATTTGTCCGGATCGGCTTCCGGTTAAAAGGATATTGGTAATCAGAAAAAAAAGTGTCACAACTGAGAATGTTTTGCCACCGAGACGCAGTCGGAGGCAGAACGCAATTATTGCGGCAAGTAAAAGTCCAAAAATCGCTGCATTCCAGACACGAGATTCGCTGAAAAGCGTAACTAAATAGTAGCCAAGTGAAACCAGAATTACCGGAACAATGACCAGAAACCCCTTTTTCCTCTCTTCCGCATTAGTCAGGTCGAATGCAGCCGCTGCCAGAGGAATTACCAATGTAAGAAAACCAACGTAAAAATTGGGATTGCCGAAGGTTGATTGAATTCGAAGGTGGTCCCCCATACGGAGCGGATCCATTCCGAAATGCTGCAGTAAACCGTACAATGCCGCTACAAACGAGAACTGCAGGATAGCGGCAATAGCCTTGCGGATGTAGTCCGGACTGGAAAAAGCAACTGCACCGATAAAAAATATAAGGAAATAGGGGATGCGCAGCAGCAGTTCATCAAGACTGGTGTCCTTTGACGCGGAAATAAAAAGAAAACTGAACAGGGCTGAAACCATGAAGACCAGTGCGGGAGTGATGCTGCGGATTAACGGTTTGCTCAGCCCCGCAGAGGTTCGTCCCGCTGTTTTCACCAGCCACGCGGCAAAGAGCACCGTTACTCCTGACAGTAGAAGAGCGGACTTTATTGAGAGCATATTCAAACTGATGAGGGAAAATGCGAGAATGATCGCACCTCCAAGTAATGGAACACCCCAGAATATGATCCGGTCAATCGGTCGGGTATCTGTTGTGGTTGTCATCGGTATCCCGTTTCAGAAAAAAGAACGTTACTGTTTCATAAATAATGTAACGTCAGTTCATTTCACTACGG
>JAFGHA010000185.1 GCA_016930275.1 Chitinispirillaceae bacterium | reverse complement strand
GCGAACATGGAAGTTTTATCCCCCGCCAGATCCACCACCGTTATTCCCGCCTCGAGTTCCGTGCGGGAAACCTCCGCCTGTGGCACCCCTTCGAACACGGCAAGAAAGTCATTCTCCGAAAGACCGCGCAGTGTTTCGGTGGTTCCTTTACCGAAGAGTATCCCCGCAGCCTCGACGGCCCGGTTGTAATCGTCCCTCGAGTGGACCCGTACTGTCACGTCTTCGGCAAGCGCCTTCTGCATGGCCCGCAGATGCGGCGCTTCGGCATGTTCCTTCTCCAGCGCCTCGATCTGCTCTTTCGGCAGCAGCGTGAACGTGCGCAGGAGTTTCGGTGCGTCGGCGTCGGCGGCATTGAACCAGTACTGGTAGAACTTGTACGGCGACGTCTGCCGCGGATCGAGCCAGACGCTCTCACCACCGGCGGTTTTTCCGAATTTCGATCCGTCGGCCCGGGTAAGCAGCGGGCAGGTGACGGCGAATGCACTGCCGGCGGCCTTTCTTCGCACCAGTTCTACCCCCGAAGTGATATTCCCCCACTGATCGGATCCGCCGATTTGCAGTTCGCACTTTTTATTGGTGTACAGCCAGTAGAAATCGTATCCCTGCAGCAGCTGGTAGCTGAACTCGGTGAACGAGATGCCGTTGTCCCAGCGGTTCTTTACCGATTCCTTGGCCACCATGTAATTGACGGTCAGATGCTTTCCCACATCGCGCAGAAATTCCAGAAACCGCATATCCTTGAACCAGTCGTGGTTGTTGACGATCTGCGCCGCGTTCGCTCCGCCGAAGTCGAGAAACTTCTCGAGCTGTTTTCTGATGCAGGCAAGGTTGTGTTCGATCTCATCGACCGAAAGCAGGTTGCGCTCCACGCTCTTCCCCGAAGGGTCACCGATCATTCCCGTCGCACCGCCCACCAGGGCGATCGGCGCATGTCCCGCCCGCTGGAAATGGACCAGAAGCATGATGGGAACCAGATTGCCGATATGCAGTGACGATGCGGTCGGGTCGAATCCGGTGTATCCGGTACAGGTTTTTCCGTTCAGATGCTCCTCGGTGCCCGGCGTGCTGTCGTGCAGCATCCCCCGCCACCTGAGTTCCTCGATGAAATTCATTCGCTGTTCTCCGTTGGTGTTCAATTTATGATTCAGGAGTCAGATTTTAGAGTACGGAATGATATGGGAGATGAAGATGAAACTCCGGTTCCAATTATCGCCGGACCTCACACCCTGCAGCCTCTCTCTGACAGGAAGGGCCTTCTGGCCGTACGACCGGGAGGAGAGGTCACCTGTTCTTATCACCGACTACTGAATATTCACTATCAACTACTTACTACCAAAAATACATAGTGCGGAAAGTAGTGATGTTACTCCGCTGCCGGGTTTTTTCGTCATGGTACATCAGAAACAACTGCCATACGTTATGCCCCTCCTGCAAAATTCATTTCGAAGCGACTGCCTATCCGCAACTGCCTGGAGTAACCCGGCACACCGTTTAACCGGTTGACAATAAAAATAATTCAACAGGGTAACATACGCTAATTCGTTCACGCCAAAGTGAACGATAAATATTAATAAACCTTGATAATTGATTAAAATGGGCATATATTGACATTAAACGTTCACGAGGGATATTTATGGACATATTCAATTATCTCGATTACCGGAAATATCTTGCCGATGCGCTGAAAGAGCGAAAGGAGCAGAACTACCATTTCTCCTTTCGTTTCATCGCTCAGCATCTTAACCTTTCCTCTCCCGGTTTTTTCAATTGGGTAATCTCCGGGAAACGGAAACTGCCCGAGGCTCTGATTCCGAAAATAGCGATCCTTTTCAAATTGAACGATAAGGAGTGTGCCTACCTTCATCTTTTGGTTCGGTATACTCACTCGGAGGATGCCGCCGAGAGAGAGGAATTGTTTGAAAAGCTTTCGGTGTATATAAAAAAACGGACTAAAAAAGAACTTCCACCTGCGCAGTACCAGCTCTTCTCGAAATGGTACTATCTCGCCATACGTGAACTTTTGCGCGCTTTTCGCTTCAGGAGTGACTATAAGGCTCTTGCCAACGCGCTTCACCCCAGGATTAAGGTTGGAGAGGCTCGGGAAGCAGTGGAAGTACTCGAGAGGATAGGTTTGATCAAACCGGACGAGCAGGGCTATTACCATCCGGTCGAGGCCCTGCTCACTACCGGTGAAGTGTGGGAATCGGATCTGATTACCACTCTGCAAACCAGTCTTGCCGAACTCGGTAAGAAATCAATCCTTTCCGTCGATAAAAAAGACAGGGATATCTCCAATCTCACGGTCTGCATCTCCGTGGAAACCAGAAAACGCATCTCAGCCGAATTGGCTGCCCTCCGGCAGAAAATACTCACGTTATCAGAGAACGATACAGATGCGGACCGAGTATACCAATGCAACATACAGCTGTTCCCGGTCAGTCAGAAAGTGAAGGTGGAGAAATGAAAACGGATATCCGGTTGTTTTTTTCAGTTTGTATACTAATCCTGGTTTTTACGTTGCGGTGCACTACCGATGAAATCGCCGGTATCGAAATCACCAACGGTGAATGTACCGGAGTGATTTACGATGAAAACTTCAGAAAAGCGGCCGACGTAGTGGTGCGCCTGATTCCTGCGGGATATGCGCCATCTGCAACGGCGGATAGTGCCCTCGTCGATTCAACGATGACCGACCAAGAAGGCCGCTATACCTTTACCGTGCCGCGGAATGATTTCTACAATATCATTGCGGAACAGGGCGATGCTTCGTGTATGCAGGATTCCGTTTCTCTGCTGGTCGACAGGAAAAACAATCTTGAGAACGATACGCTTGAAGGAACCGGCCGGTTGACCGGAACCATAAAGGTAAAAACCGGTAACGATCCGCAGGCGGTAATCGTTCTGGTGCTCGGAACAGACCGGTACACCTCACCGGTAGATTCCACCGGCACGTTTCCTCCCCTCCCGCTTCCGGCGGGAACCCATACCGTACGGATATTCACTTCGGAGAACGGTTATGCTATCATCGACACGACCGTCAGTATCTTTTCTGATGATACGACCGTCCTCATCCTGCAATTACCGTTATCGTATGCACCGGCGGTCAACGATTTTCAGGTCACGTACGACAGCGCATCGCTTACCGCGATGCTGCAGTGGGAACCGGTAGACACCGCGCTCATCAGAGCATACAGCATTCACCGCATCGTCAACGGTACCGAGGATTCCATCATCAGAATCGACAGGGGCGACTCCGGATATACCGATAATTGCGAACCGTTTTTTGATGATACGGGGAGGTATGAAATCGCCGCCGTCGGCACCACATTCAAAGAGGGGTATGGGGTCGCCGGTCCGGCGATTCAGGTCTGCGGAAAGATACTCTCGGTTGAAAAAATACCATTCGATAACTTCACACTTGATAGTGAAGGCTTCTGGAAACTATGCGTGGACAACGATGATAACGTCTATTTCCACAATTACAAGGATATCTACAAGGTGGGAACCGACGGCAGCATACTCCGCCATACCACTGCAAAGGCCATCACCGGATCTGATGGAACAGTGTGGATGATGTCAAGTGATACACGGAATAATCTGTTACTTTACGTACAGGGGGAGGAAAGGTCAATCTACAAACTGGACGGCGATTTCAACGTCATCACCTCGCTGACGTTTCCTCGAGGATACGTATGTGTTTATAAGGAATTGAGTTTTACGCTCGGTGAGCTTACGTTTGTCAGGTTCGGTGAAAACGGCACGGTGTACCTCCACTCGACCTGCGATGACAGCGGTATGACGACCATACGGGAATATGACACGGATCTTGTTTATAAAAATTCATATACTCTTCAGGGATATACTTATATCAGCTACACCTCCGGTGATACGGTTATGGCAACACGTCTGGAAGGCCGTTTTCTTCATCCTGAAATCAATCCTGATGTAAAGGATTATTCACTGACGCGGCAGACGGGTGTTCTTCTCGATCGTTCGTTCAATATACTGGCGTCGTTTGAAACAGCCTCCGTGCTCGATGACGCGACACCATACAAATGCAAGCTCAATGTATTTGCACTGTCTGATCAGTATTATCTGACTTCTGACGAGACGGTCCGCATCTTCGGTGATGACCCTGTTTACCATTATGAGGAAATCACCGGAACAGTACTGTCTGTTTTTAACAGGAATGGAGATTGCATCGGGAAACATGTATTCCCGGAAGATTTCACCTTTCAGTTCCGGGATTCCAAACGGCTGGTCGGTTTCAGTTCGGCAACAGGTCCTGTTCTTTACAAAATTACGATTAATGATTTACCCTGATTCCGCTTATCGCGCAGGAGCTTATTATGAAAATTCGTGTAGTATGGTTTTCCGCATTGGTGACTGGTTCATTCATTGTGCTGATTGGTTGTGGCGGCGGATCCGACATCGCTTCGGTGGAAACTTCCATGGAGGGTAACTGTACCGGTAGAATAGTGGATACTGACGGGACGCCGGTTTCCGGAGCCGAAGTCCTTCTTGTTCCGGAAGAATACACCCCGGGACTTACTGAAGAAAGTGCACAGGCGATATTTTCGACCACCAGTAACGCATCCGGGCAATATGGTTTTGAGGTGGCGACAAGCGGCAAATACAATCTTCTTTCCAATAATACCCGTGAATATGTATTGCGGAAAGAAATTGCCGTCGAGGCTGATGCAACGATCGAATTACCCGACGAACAACTGCTGGAACCCGGATCACTTTCCGGTACCGTTGAGCTGGAAGGTATGACCAATTATAAATCCGCCGTCATACTGCTTCCGGGCACCAACACGTTCACCTCTCCGGCGGATTCTTCAGGTGCTTTCACCATTCCTGCGCTGGCGCAGGGCACCTATCAGCTCAAGGTACTCACCTTGGAGACCGGTTTCACCGTTGCGGAGACCACTGTTGTTATTGAATCCTGCAAAAACACTGTGCTTTCGACCATCGTTCTCTACCGGAAAAAAGTCCCCTCAATAAATAATTTTACGGTTGACTATGATCCTTTAATGATGGAAGCAACGCTTTCATGGACAACCGAAAACAGTGAATTCATCGATTCATTCGCCATCTACCGTAACAGAGAAATGAATTTTACCCCCGTGATGAAAACCGGTAGTGATGTACGGACTGCCCATTTCGATCACGTAACGACCCTGTCGGATACGTTTTGTTATTCGATAGCCATTATCGGGAAGGACGGATGGGAAGAGCCGGCGGTTTCAGGAGAGCCGTTTGTCTGTACCGGAGCATTTACCGCAATAGAGATTCCGACAACCTTCTCCGCATTCCCGGCCGCTTCAGTCGATCCGACGAATCCTCCGGCGGTCTATTTCACGAAGGACCGCTTCTATCTGTTTGAAGGAAACGGAATCCCTCAAGGAAGGAGCGGTTGTCGGATTACGAAATACGGACCAGATGTGACGGTAGTAAAACAGGTCGAATTCGACGCTTACCGGGTGAAAGGTGCCACGACAATAGCTCAGGATGTCGAGGAAAATGTATATGTGCTTGTTATTGAAAAAACAGATGCCTCCTCGACAAGTACGTACATTTACAAATTTGACCGGGATTTGACCCTGACCGGCAGGCACGAGATCGTCGAAGCGCCCAACAATTCAATAAGCGTGTCTTCAACCGGGAATATGCTCCATTACGCGACGTGGGGAATCAACCGGTTCGAACCAAAGGACGAGGATTCAACCCGCGTAACCGTGCTTGACGCTAACTTTACAATTATTTCGGAAACGGTCTACAGGGATTTCAGGACAATCGAAGAGAGCTGCATCCATGACAATACCGTTACCGCCATAATAAGCTGTAAACTGTGGGATCAAAAACAGGGTGTGCGCTTCGACGATTCATTCAATAAAATCAGTGACGAGCCGTTACCGGGTGACATGACGGTACCGGTTCCTCCCGGGTATTCGAAACCTGAAAACAGCGGCGTACACCTCTGTTCCGAAAACCTGTTTGTCGACTGGTATACAAACACGACGGTATGGTATCCACAGCCCGATGTGTTTCCGCCGCACACGATACTCTACCTGTTCGACGGTAACAATGAAGTCATCGCCCGGCATCCCATTGAAGACCTTGTTTCCAATACGCTTTCATTTGCGGGGTTTAAGGAAAAAAAGCTTTATTTTGACGGAAACGGTAACTTTTTCGATTTCGGTGAAAATAAAGCCGTACGGTACACGCTGGAATTGCCAGCAGATACTAGGGAGTGAGACGCCATTTTTTCTCTTTCACCAACACCCGGCAAATAGAAAACAAGTTGCATGTTATTCAAACAATCTTGAAATCAGCTTATTATCTGTCATGATAAATGTTGATCGCTCTATCTACATTTCCACTCTTGGGTATGTCGGCCGACCAGGGAGGAATCTGCAGTGATTCCCTTCTGAACTACCGTCCTGTTCTTGTACAACCGGCTGATTCCTGCAGTTCCGGAACCTCGTTCTTATCCGGAAATTTCCAATATCCGGCTATAAAAAATGACCTCAAAAAAAGGTACTCTGCACCTGACTCTTATCGCTTAACATTTTCAGGTTAAGGTAACTATGACAACCACGGCAGTAGCGGAGCATCCGCTCCTGTGTATATTGAGTTTGGGGATTTGAAGAAATAAAGAAATGAAAAAATTAAGTACGCTTCTCAAAGTACTCACTCAGGGTATAATGAAAAATGTACTTTTTTAAAGATGAACCAATTGCATCGTACACATTGATAAGACAATAACGCCCCCCCCCCTCCCATCCGGCAGACTATTCCCCGGTTACAAGTGAAGAAACCTGATTTTTCTCCCTGTCCCCATAAGGCGGAGACCACACAGCAACGCGGAGTAGCGGCGAAGCCAACGGGCAGGGATCGAGGCTCACCGTTCATACCCCACCGCCGTTTCCGAGCATGCGCTCTCTCCCTGACTGTTGTACGCGGTGATGCAGTAGTAATACAGCAGGGTGTCTCCCATACCATCGGTGTACGACATTGCCGTGGTCGTGTCGATTGTCGTGAACGGACCGGTAAATGACGTTGACGACCGGTGAATGATGAACCCGTCCTGGGGCGAGCTGTTTGCCGGCATGCTCCAGGTGATCATGATCTCGGTGGCCGTTCCGTCGGCTGAAACATCGGTCGGGGTGAGCGGTGTACTGATGGCGCCGCCGATGACGTACCAGCTGTACTGTGAATACCGTGTATCTATCCGTGTACCGATACGATAGTAATACCGTGCGCCGGTGGTGATCGTATCGAAATAAAACGTGTCCGTCACCAGCTTATACGTTCGCTGATTGGCAACATCCTGTTCACGGGAGAGCGAATAATAGTCGGCTCCCGGTATCGCATTCCAGCTGAGCAAACAGCCGGACGCCATATCCTGTGCATGCAACCCTTCCGGTGCGATCAGATAGAGTGCGCCCGATACGATATCGCCCGGGATTGAAACCCCGGCTTCGATACGTATTGCAAGACGATAATAATACATCCGGTAATCCGGCGGAATATCGTAGCAGGAGAATCCTGCAATGCTGTCGATACAAATGAAATCGGTTGAATCGAGTGAACGATAGAGATAGTACATCCCCGCTCCGTCTACCGGAGTCCACTTGATATATACGTCTTTTGAGGAAGAGGATGTTTCCGGCACTGGTGCCATAATGGTGGTGCCCAGCCATCCGGAACTCACGCTACCAATGCCGCGTTCGTTGTACGCCGCCGCCCGGTAATAATATCTGGTTTCGTTGACCGTATCGGAATACGAAAGCGCGGTAACCGAGTCGATCGGCTCCCAGTTGTCGGCGTGGTATGCTTTCCGGTAAATGACATACCCCGACGCACCCGGCACCGCCGACCAGATGAGGTCGATGTGGTTGAGGAACCTGCCGTTTGTCGCCTCGAAATTTTCCGGTTTCGGAAGAATCACGATATTTCGTGCAACACACTGACTGCGCCCGCCTTCGTTGCCACTGGTGTCGACGCTGCTGACCGTGTAATAATAATTACCGCTCGTGAACACGGTATCGCTGTACTCCGTTGCAGTTGTCGAATCGAACAGTGTGATGGTGTCGGTGCAGGCATGTGTCGACCGGTATATTTTGTAATGGTGCGCTCCCGGAACCGCCGACCACGCAAGCGGGATGTAAAGGAAATTCGTACTGTCGGAAAAAATGACCGGTGCATCGAGCCGTTGAATATATCCGCTCCTGATGCCGCTCATTTTGCTGCTGCGGTTTTGCGCATCCACCGATAACGCCCGGTAGTAACAGGTTGAAGTGGTGCCGACCGTATCGTGATAATAGAGGTAACTGTCGGATTGACTGCTGTTCGGAAGATCGGCGATCATCCTGAAAGAGAACGTGTCGCCGACCGACCGGTACAGTTCAAAATTAGTAATACCGGTGCTGCCGAACCGGTCCAGCGAGACCCTGATATGGGAACTGTAGCTACCCTGTGAAACCGAGGATATATAAGGAACCATCATTGCGCCGTAGAACCGCCGTCCAAACAGGGTATCGCGTGCAAACGACTCACCGTAACCGTTCGATGCGGCAACAAGGTAATACCGTGCCCGGTAACTCTGTATCGAATCGATAACCGTTACCGTTCCGGACGGTTTCTGTTCCTTCCGGAAAGTCAGGATGAACGGACCGTTGATGGAATCCGCCGTATATACCCGGTATTCATCGGCACCGGGTACGCACTTCCAGGAGAGAGAGATGTCGGTACCCCCCGAGACAATGCCGGGAAAGGGACGCTGCGGCGGAGCGAATAACGGTGTGGTGAAAGTTAAGGCGCGGTAACCGGTTCCATCGTTCTTATCGGCCGCGATAACGGTGCAGGTATAGACGCCACCGGCTTTCAGACCGGGGAGCGGTACCAGGGTATCGGCAGTGATAGTTTTATACAGTTCCCCGGTTGCCGAGCCGACGATAATCGTGTAGCTGAGGGTGTCGTGCGGGAAATTCCGGTCGGTAGCACTAAAGCAGAGCAGAACGGTTCCGATGGAATCGGTGTAATTGAAATCAACCCAGCCGGAATCCCCGATTGCCGTGAATTCCGGGTTGGCATTGATACTCCAGGCATCGCCTCCGGCATCGTACGGGTTGGAACGTGAACCCATCCCATCGTCACGCCGGACGCATGAAATGAGTAGTATCGCAAGCAGCAGATTCAGAATGAGATATTTCAAAGATTTTCCCTCGGGTTGCATGGCGGCTGTTGATTTGAAAATATTTTTTGTAACCACTCAGTTACTTTCGAACAATGTTTACGGGGTCGCTCATATTGAGCTTGTCGAAATATGAGCGTATTAACCCTCCGCCCACCCTACGACTGGCTCAGGATGAGCGGAATAGCGGTTTCAGATACTGAGTAGTTACTACTTTTTTAACTCTTTCCCCCAAACCCTGACACCGTCTCCCTCCCCCCTTCCGAGGGAGAGAATCAGGTATCACCTTTTAACACCGGGACAATTCCGTAAAAAAACTCAGTCCCTTCGCATGAGGTCATCTCGGAACGTTAAATTCTACCGTCGTACTTCACTCCATACATTCCAGGATCTTAATCAGATCGGCCGGAGATTTTCTCTCATTTAAATTGTCCAGCTTGCGATCGTCCTTGAATTGCCGGAAAAAATTGAACCGGGATACAATATCGTCTTTTTCTTTTTTAAAATCTTCCGGGAGCGGATAGTTCAGAATATAAAATAACAGGGAGCGCTGGTCTTCCGGTAATGTCTGATTTGAAACCAGTTTCATATAACGAACTCCCGAAACCAGGCCCCTATCATCCGACTTTCTTTCAATAATAGTTAAAATCGAATCTTCCAGATGCGGCGACCGCAGTATCGCCTCTCCGACTGTTTTATAAACACGTATCGCCGTTTCATCGTCGTCTTCATAGAAACCATTGCGAATGTATTGAACGCTGCTGTCACTGGTATATTCAATGAGTCGTTCCCATTTCTTAAGTACAAATGCGCATTTCAATTTACCCATAACATTTCTATCCGATTCCCCCTGAATATGGTTTTTTATCCCAATCGAAAAGATCGAGTCTGCAGCGATGAACTGTTTCTGGAAATAGAGCGAATTACCAATATAAAAAATTGTATTGTTATTAACTCAAGAGTCCCGAGTTTTCACTAATCACCTGTTAAGCGACTAGTGCTAATCCTTCAGCCCGCTCAGCATCGATTCTTTCCCTG
>JAFGHA010000184.1 GCA_016930275.1 Chitinispirillaceae bacterium | reverse complement strand
AGTGAAATATTTGTCGTTCACTCTCTTGCAGAGATCAATGGTCCGGTTCATCTGCTCCACGGAATTTTTAAACGGCTTTATCAGAAATGCGATTTTCCAGAGATGTTCACTGCTGATAATCTGATTATTGACATCGCCGATGGATCTGAACACATCGATACTGTTGTTCAGCAAACGCTCACTCTCTCGCCAGTGAGCATTGCAATAACGGACCAGCCCACCGAAAGACTCCGCGAAGGCACGAACATCAACCCGCCTGATTTTCGCGGCTATCCTTGTCGCCTTTTTCAGATAGCGACGGGCCCTCCGTTTCATGTATATCTGAAAGACGCAGATCTGATGAAAAGAATAACTCTCGGCCCTTTCCGCGGAGTCAATCAGACGGTCCGCAAGGTTGAGCGCTTTGAAGTGAACGTAGTACGCTTTGACCATATCGTTGAAATAAAGTGAATAAGCGAGTTTATTGAGAATTCTGACGATAATGAGACTGGTGGGATTACTGCGTTTTCCGAAGAGGCGAAACAACCCGGTTCCCGAAATGATCTGCAACAACATTTCAACCGGAATCAGTATACAGAGATGTATTCTGCTTTTCGGAACTCTGATTCCCATCGTCGCAAGTGATTGCATGAAGTATTTGGAGGAAAGTTCGAATTCCCCCACATGATGATAGATGGACCCTATCTTATATTCTATCTCCAGTTTATCTCTGTTTTTAAGCTGCCGGGCGGTAATAATCCTGGCGTATACGTCGAGCGCCTGCTCATTTGCTCCCGTCAACATCAACACGTCACCGAGCAGAACGTTCACCTGCATCAGATCGATTCCGGCACTCTGCCGCAGGGTGTCATCCGCATCCGCCAGCATCGTGATATTCCGGAAGTACCGTATCGCAATGTCGTAGGCATTTTTCTCCATTGCATACAAGGCGGCTTCATAGCAGACACACATGGCTTTCACCGCATTCCTTGATTTCAGAAAATATTCTGCAGCATCGAATAGTTTCTCTTTGTCACTTTCGGCTTTTTCGGCAAAATAGGTTCCCAGTTTATCATATACGGTGAATCGCTCTTCACGCGACAGATCATTCGCGATGGATTCCTGTATCCGGTCATGAATAAAAGCATATCCGCCGGTAAGATGCGACAATATGAATCCGTTTTTCTCAAATGAAGCGAATATTTCGTGAGAACAGTGGTACCCGGTACCTGTCAGAAATTCAATCAGTGCACAGTCAAATTTTCCCTCGATGAGTGATGCGCACTGTAACATTGTACGTTCTTCCCGGGCCAATCCGTTCATTTTCTGAAGTGTGAGAGATACTGCATCAAATTTTCGTGGAAGACTGTCAATATTTTCAATATCGAAAACCCAGCGGTTTTCCTTCAGCGTCAGCTGCCCGTTGTTCACCAGATATCTGACGGCTTCGTTAAGCAGATAGGGAATCCCGTCGGTTTTTTCATACAGCGCTTCAACAAGAAGTCCAGAATTGTCCAGTGTTTTGAATTTTCTTCCTATGAACTCATCCGTTTCCGATTTTTCGAATTCCCTGATAGTAAGTATCCGGTCGAATCCGACAGACGCGAGATCGTTCCCATGACAGAAGACATGATCGTTTTCTCCGGTCGTGCGGTATGAACAGATGAAAAAACACGGTATTTTCTGTTCTAGTATTCTGAACATCACCTCGACGGTAATCCGGTCGATCCATTGAAGATCATCCAGGTGAATCACACATCTACGCAGGGAGCATATGGTCGCCAGAACTCTGGTAAGTACATGGATGAAACGATCCTTTTCCTTCTCCCGTTCCACTTTCTGAACTTCGACGATGGAATCAAACCATTTATGCATCTCAGGAAGTATTCGAACGATAATCCCCGAATAATCATGCAATTCCCGGTTGATCTGTTCGCGAATTCGTTTTTTCTCCTCCTGGTCGGTTTTCGATATACCGTGCAGAAATTCGATCACCACCTGCCGGTAGATTGAACCTGGTTGACTCGTTGAAAACCGGTTGCTCTTCGCTTCAAGAAAATCAATTCCCGACAGATCGATACTCCGCTTGAATTCCCGTATCAGTTCTGTTTTTCCGATACCCGACTTGCCACAGATGAGGTATGAAACCATCCTGTTGCCTTCAAAGACCTGAAGGCCCTTTGAAAGCATTGCCAGTTCCTTTTCCCTGACAACAAACAGTCTCTTACGATTGACGGCAAGTACCGTATCCATCCCTCCGACGGTAAATTTCGTATTGTCGGCACTTTTGATTTTTTCTGCAGCGATGCTGATATCGTGCAACATTCCATCTGCAGTCTGATAGCGGTCGATGGGAGAAGGACGTAACCCTTTCAGTAGAATTTCATTGACGAATTGCGGTATATGCTTGATACCCGGGACTTCCCTGCGGATACTTGCATCAAGCAGTTCTTTCATGGATTCGTTCTGCAGGGGAAAAGGAAGGGAACCTGCAAGGCACCGGTACAGGATCATCGCGACACAGTACAGATCGGTGCGGGTATCTATTTTAAATCGGGCGCACCCCATCTGTTCCGGAGACAAATACGGAAAAGTTCCTGTCGTTACACCTTCCTCGATGTATTCGGCTTCCTCCTCGGTGAGAGAACTGTCGAAATCGAAGAGACGGAGTCCCTTGTCGTTGGAAATGATAATATTGGATGGATTGACATCAGCGTGAATGATGCCACGGGCATGGATGTATGAAAGCGCTCCCAACAGCAGCTTCATCATCGACAACGCATCCGCTTCACCGATACGTCCCTGTTCACCGAGCAGTTCGTGAAGGGTGGTTCCATTTACATAAGGATAAATGCAGTACAACGCGTCATTTTCAAAACGTACATCAAGAGGCCTGAGAATATTGGGATGTTCAAATGATGCGACGATACTGGTTTCACGGTAGAACCGTTTCTGGGCATCAATCCGTCCTGTGGAGCGCACGGTTTTGAGGTACAGCAACTGCGACGACGTATCCGATCGCACGACGTGCGCTTCCCCGCTTTTTCCGGCCGCTATGGTTTTTACCAGTGTGTATCCGTCAATCATCGCGTTCGTTTCCGCTCCATTGTCGTGATTCACCGTTTCGCACCGGCCATTCCCCGTTCAGGTCGGCATGTACATATTTGTTAATTTTACAGTATTAAATGCATCGTGTCAACGCACACCTCCCCTACCCGCGTCCTGATGAATGCCGACCGAGAATCACATCCTGTCGTGTATTTTCAGCAACCAGATTCTGCAGGTCGCTTCATACCTACCTGTCCGGTGTACCATCCGGAACTGTTCCCGGAGTACACCACATGAAAAGGAAATGATTTATGGAAGGTTAGCGTCCTTTTTCGAGCCGTTCAGCAAGAAACAGGGGAAGATGATGGTCTTTGATCTTTTTCTGCGTAATTCGGAAATCGTACTCTACTCTGACAAGTTCGATCGTTTTTTTCTCTTCGTCGTACAGAGCATAACAGGAACGCGAGTCGAAATCACGCGGTTGTCCGACGCTGCCAACATTAACCAGATAGTAATGGGAATCGACCAGACTGATAGTGTGTTCCGAGTGTAGAATTATCCGTTCATCCTCCTGAATCATGATGGAAGGCCAGTGCGTATGCCCGATGAAATTGAGTCCGAACATCAGACTGTTGAAGGCTTCGAACACGGCTTCTTCGCTGTCAGGAAACACATACACCCAATCCTGCGGATTGGATGGCGACGAGTGGGTGAAAAACATATTATCGAGTGTTACGGTGAGCGGCAGCTGCATTAGATAGTCTCTTGCTTGATCCGAAATATTCTGTTTTGTCCATTCCATCGCCGCATATGCATAATAGGTGAAATTCTGCGTGTCGATTCTTCCGATGGCGGCATAATCATGATTGCCGGCAACACAGTAATCAACCTGCTTGCTGACGAGATCGATGCACCGTTCCGGATCGGGATAATACCCGACTATATCCCCCAGGCATATTATCGAATCGACGGACCGTTTTCTGATGTCGCCGAGCACGGCATTCAGAGCCTCCGCATTTCCGTGAATATCAGAAATTATTGCATATCGCATGAAGTGTTTTCCTGTCGGGGAAAGGTGAAAACGCCAAACCCGTGTTTGTTAAAGCCATTCGTAAAATCATATATTATATTATCCTGATTAATTATGCAAATATAAAATCCCCGTCCATCCCGGACAATACCGGAGCCGGTAACGGTTTTCCCTTTGAGTAGTAGAGTATCATGGCAACAGAACAGTCTGAATTATCTCTGACCGATGACTTTTCCGCCAAGGTTGAAGAGCTTAGGAAGTGCATCGGTCCCGCTCAATCGGCACTGATACTCACCCATGATTATCCGGACCCCGACTGCATCGCCTCTGCTTTGGGCCTCGCACACCTTTGTTCATTCTGGAACTGCTCCGCGCCGGTTATCTCTTTTGGTGGATTTATCGGTAGGGCGGAAAACCGGGCAATGGTCCGTTTTCTCAACATCGCAATGGTTCCCTTCGCGCTCATTGATGTGAAAGAATTCGACCGGATATTCCTTGTCGATTCCTATCCGGGAAAAGGAAATATATCACTTCCCTCGTCTGTGGCAATCAACGGAGTCATCGACCATCATCCTGCCCCTCCTGATCACCCGATTGATTGTTTTACTGATATACGCAAAGAGGTTGGTGCAACATCAACGCTGATTACGGGATATCTGCTCGAATCGGGGTGTCCCATACCCCAACCCCTGGCTACGGCGCTTTTTTACGGAATAAAAACCGATACAGGAGACATGCGACGGGACGTTTCCCGGCTCGATCTGGCATGTTACAAACATCTCTTTGAACGAATTGACCATAAACTGCTCGCACTGATCATCAATCCCGACCGCGACATTGAATATTTCAGACTGCTCCACCGTGCCACCGAATCCGCCGTCAGCTACAATAATGTCGGATATACCCACCTGGGAAATGTTTCCACTCCTGATTACGTAGCCGAGATGGCGGATCTCTTTCACAGTCTCGAGAGTATTGAATGGATGATCTGTTCAGGCATTTTTAAAAACCAGATATTTTTTTCCATCCGATCAAAAAACGTGTACACTTCAGGAACGAAAGCGGAACAGCTTGCACAAAGCCTCGGAGGAAGCGGAGGCGGCCATGGACGTGCTGCGGCCGGTCGGATACAGTTTTCATCGGAAGAGGCATCCAATAAAAGAATCGGGGAATTCGAAATAGTTACCAGGAAATTGTTTGACGTTGCTTCCATCAAACCGAAAAAATTGATTTCAAAACAGGAGTAGATATGTGGGATTATACGGAAAAAGTGCGTGAACATTACCTTCACCCGCGGAATGTGGGCGAAATTGATCAACCCGATGGGTTCGGAGAAATCGGCAACATCACCTGCGGTGATGCGCTACGCCTCACCTTTAAACTTGACAATGAAGGTAAGGTCGCCGAAATTAAATTCAAGACCTTCGGTTGCGGCAGCGCGATTGCATCCGCCTCGGTACTCACTGAAATGTGCAAAGGTAAAACACTCGACGAGATAAAAAAAATAACCAACAACGATATCGCCACGGAACTCGGTGGACTGCCGCGCGAAAAAATGCACTGCAGCGTTATGGGACAGGAAGCGCTCGAGGCGGCAATTACGTTTTATGAAACAGGCGGAATAAAAACTGAACCTGAAGTCAAACACGGGAAAGTGGTATGTACCTGTTTCAATGTCACCGAAGCGGAAATCGAACACGCGGTACGGGAGAACGGTCTCACCACCGTGGAAGACGTGACCAATTTCACTAAAGCGGGCGGCGCCTGCGGTGGATGTCACGGCGAAATCCGCACCATCATCGAACGCATCAATGGTGCCATACACGGAGATAAACAGCCTGCAGCTGCGGTAAAACAGCTGACAACGCTGCAGAAAATCGACCTGATCCGCAAAGTTCTTGAACATGACGTTAAACCGGTTCTGGCAAACGACGGTGGTGACTGCGAGTTGATTGATGTTGACGGAAATACCGTCTTTGTCAAACTTCACGGTCATTGCGCCGGATGTGCGTTTTCGAATATGACGCTTATCTCAGTCGTCGAAAGAAACCTTCGTGAAAAGGTGAGCGAACAGCTTTCGGTCAAACTGGCCTGAACCGTTTAGTACCATGACACCCTTCTCGCAATTCAACCTGTTTTCTCTTGCGGGTGGTCTCGCCCTGTTTCTTTATGGTATGCAGCAGGGAGAAATCAATATCCGTCGCATCGGCGGCAGCCAGTTGCGCAATATCATCGGTATCATCACCAGACACCGTATTTTCGCTTTCTCCGCCGGACTTTTAGTTACCCTACTGACCCAGTCATCTTCGGCAACGACAGTCATACTCGTCGGCCTTGTCAACGCTCGGGTAATGATGCTCGGTCAGTCACTCGGTATGATCCTCGGTTCGGATCTCGGTACCACCCTTACTGTTCAATTATTCGCGTTCAAATTCTATCAGATTGCTCCCCTGCTGATCGCCGTCGGCCTTTTTTCCTCCCTACATCGGAAATCACCGTCCGTGGCGAATACCGGACGTCTGCTCTTCGCGACCGGCCTTATTTTTTACGGCATGCACCTTATGGCCGACGCGGTGGGTCCGCTACGCTCCTATCCGCCGTTTGAACGGGTGCTGCACGCCAGTCTTGTCAATCCTTGGTACGGTTTACTTGCCGGAACAATCATCACAGCTGTTATCCAGAGCAGTGCCGCCACGCTCACCATCGTTATAGCCCTTGTCCAGTCTGCCTCCACCACCCCCCTGTCGGTTACCGAACTGTTCCCGATTATCATGGGAGCCAATCTGGGCACCTGTATCACCGCCTTCCTCTCCACCTTCGGATCCGGAATTTCGGGAACACGGGTTGCATGGTCACATTTTTTCTTTAAACTCTTCGGTATCGCGCTCTTTTTTCCTTTATTACCCGTTATCAATTTTCTTTCTCCACTACTCCCCGGTGAACCCGCTCTCAGAATCGCCATGCTGCATACGGTATTCAACGTGTGCATCGGGATAGTCTTTCTCCCGCTGCTGCATCCCTTCGAGCGTTTCATCGAACGTATGATCCGCAGCAGACCGAAACAATCAGAAGCATTTCAGACGGAATACCTTTCCGATGCCGTGATCACGCTTCCGGTACTGGCACTCGCCCAGGCAGTGAAGGAAATCGGCAGGATGGGAGATAAAATCAGCGCAATGGTACGTGGAAGCATCGATCTGATCCATTCCTACTCATCTGTAAATAAGGAGCTTTTAGTCCGTGCCGACAACGAGGTGGATTTTCTTCACGAACAGCTGGTATCCTTTCTCACCCGCATGTCCCGTCAGGAACTCGATGCCGACAGTGCCGCGCATGCCTATCAACTGATCATGATCACCACCGATCTCGAGCATATAGGCGACAGCGTATCGAAAAGTGTCGTCAAACTTGCTGAAAAAATCGACGCGAGTCCGCTTCCACTCTCCGAGGAAGGGAAAGAGGAGATCATCGGTTTTTACCGGCAGACAACAGCAGATCTCATCGAGGTCCTTGCAGCGTTCACCATGAACAATACCGACCTGGCACTGACAGTATTCAATCGCAAGCAGGAACGTGATGCCCATTATGATCAACTGTTCGGTCACCATATGGACCGGCTCTTTAACCGGAAACCGGAATCTTTGCAGACAACTTCAATCCATATCGATCTCCTTGAGGAGATCCGCCGGATCGATCATTTTGTATTCCGAGTATCCGCCCACATTCTTAAAATTCATAATGCGGAATAACGTTCGCACGGGCAAATAACGTCCGTTTTCGATACCTATTCCGATGCGCCACCAACCGATAACGACTATTATGCAGACGCTGCATAACAACAGTTGTTATGCAAAAAAAAGCGAAAGTGGCATACACCACCTTCGCTTGACTTCCTAAAAAAGAAACGGACTTATTTCTTTTTCTTTGCCGGGGCTTTTTTCTTTGCCGGGGCTTTTTTCTTTTCCGGGGCTTTTTTCTTTGCCGGGGCTTTTTTCTTTGCCGGGGCTTTTTTCTTTGCCGGGGCTTTTTTCTTTGCCGGGGCTTTTTTCT
>JAFGHA010000183.1 GCA_016930275.1 Chitinispirillaceae bacterium | reverse complement strand
TCATCGGCACTGATTTTTTTCGCGATGAGGTCGTCTCTGAGCAGGTCGATACTGTTTTTGATGGGTGCGGCGTCGTTGAGCCGTGTGGCGCCGCGGATAGTCCGGCCGGGAGAGACTTTTCCGGTCATGATCAGCGTGGTGAAACCCACCGATACGACCGACAGTCCGATAAGGATATAAATGTATACCGCGGGTTTGATCTGTCGTTTGCGGTGGGTGGTGATGATATTGGTCACACTGCCGCTGTCGGCGAACTTTTTTGCCATGGAGTCGACGACTTTTTCACGCCGGCTTATTTTTTTTGGTGTCGATGTTTTCATAGTGTCGGGAAATCAACCCTTGCTGAACGGTTCCGGCGGTTACCCGCCGCTTGCCGGATTCCTTTTGTAACCGCTTTTCAATCTCGAAACCGCACCTCCGCGTCTGGCGCTCCGGTTTTCCTTCGCGGCAGAATGCCGGTCACTGTACGGGTGGAATCGATGTTTCAATTGTACCACCCGGAGGGGGGCAATTGCAATCTGAAAAAGGTAGCTGCCGGTTTGAAGAAACCCCGGTGTGTGTTATTGTTTCGGAACTTCTCTCAAGGTTCGCACGCGCCGGGGGCGACCGATGTCCACGGGGTGCCTACATTTGAATGCTCATCAGTGTCGGTCGTATTTTGCTGTCGACCAGGCGGAAATTCTTCGCGACATTTACTCCCGACTGCAAGTCTAAAATGCCGATTTCGACGAATTCGTAAAGGGCGTTCGCATCGAAATTAAGGGTGGTCTGGGTGCTGGAGGAGGCACTGTTGAACTGCATCCGGGTTGTCGCTTTTTCTATTATTGCTCCATTTATAACGCTCCCAGCTTTTAGTTTGTAATTTCCGGAGTAGGTGCAGGTGCTGGCATTGTAGATGAGTCCTCTGAACATGGGGGAGGTTCCGGGTATCTCTTCTCCGAAATTCCAGAAAACGGAACAGTTTGTCAGGTAGACCAGAGTATTGGCGTTCGGCGTACTGTTATAGAAGTATTGGAAATTACAGGAACAACCATCAATAATCCAGATTACTTTACCGTCAAACTCACCTGCATCTTTTCCTCCATAATCTGGACTTATACCAGTGGTGGTTTTTATGACCAGAAACCCTTTCCATAATGATCTGGTTGAATAGGCCGTCGTCAAATTCCACCCCGCAACCTTGAAGTCGAGCCCGGCATCAGTTGGAGAATAAATTGTGCCTCCGGAATTCGTTATGTAGTCCTCCAGATCCGCCCGGATGCTGGGAGCGGCGTCATCGGCATTCGTCATGCCGAGTTTCGCTGCAAGGTCTATTTTTGATGATGTTGAATCTATTTTTGCCGGGGAGGTCGTATTGATTTTTGCCGAGTTATACCCTCCGCTTGTATAGAAGAGTGCGGTGTCTGGGACTACTCCGCTGATATAAATCTGACCGTCACCAAGATCATTGCCGTTAATGTACATACTGGCAGTTGCCGTTATTTTGTCATTGGTGTTGTTGACCAATTGAATATCACCTTCAAACCCTGATCTTCCATTGACAAATAAGCCAGAAGGATTTGGCATCTGAAACAAGGTACTGCCCCGGAAATATGCCCTCCCGTTTACTGTGATCTTCTCGTTAGACCAAAATTGGCCTGTTCCCGTTTTCAGATCTCCATTGATGGTGATGCCGTTGCCTCCCCCGTTAATCATGTTGGCTCCGCCGGCAAACACATTTCCGTTGATGATCAGTGTCTGATCGAGATTACCGAATCCGCTGCCCACATGTATAGTATTGAAGGGGGAGATGGTCACATCCAGTTTCAACCCGGAGAGCCGGTAGGTGGCCAGCACCCGTTTTCTTCCTCCGTTACTGAGGTACCCGTTTCCTTCGATGACGATGTAATTGGAACTGGCATCAAAACCGACGATTCGTGCGGAATATCGCGGCGGCCGGGGATCGCTTCCCAGGGGTATCTTCTGTTCGGTACCCGCATTTGCGGCGGTACCGAGTAACCAGGTCTTGGCCGAAGGATTTTCATAATATTTCTCCAGGATGGCGAGCGCCTCGTTCGGGTCGTTGAGAAACTGGCCTTCACAAGCCTTTATCGCCGTCGTTGCTGCCTGTGAAGCAATGCGCATTCCGGAGTAATCGGAGGCGCTGATGTGATCTTTCCGGGAAAGAAAGAGTAACGCCGTTCCGCCGACGGTCGCCAGCAGCAGTACCACCAGGGCGTAGACCAGTGCAAAACCCCGTTCATTATTTCTCGGCCGTATCATATCTGCTTCTCCCTGTTATAGCCCCGTTTAAAATCTGCCGTTATTGGGTATTTCAACCAATTCGGTGTAATACCGCCAGGTGAATTCACCCGGTCGCGGAACCGTTACGTCGGCTATGGCTATATCGCCCGTGGCCTTTGTTCCGGCCTTACCGCTTGTTCGCGTGAGTACATGGACGCGAATCGCCCCGACTTCCTTTTTATACATGGTGGAATCGGGTTCGGTGGGGAACCTGTTGACCCATGTATAGGCCGAATCTCCCGAACAGGTTGCAACCACCGACCTGATGGAAAGTACTCCGGCACCGCTTGAACCAAATCTCAACCGTATATCGGCAGTACCGGAATTCGAGGCGGGAAGGGTAATCCGGAGGTCGCCGCCGTAAGGTCTGAATTTTTCATAGCCGCAGAGCGTCGTTCCGTCCCCGTCCATGAATTCAATGCACATGGAGTCCAGTGCATCCGGAAAACCGCCCGACGGGGTGATCTGCAGCAAGAGCGAATATTTGCGGTTTTTGACCACCGGTTTCTGGTTTATGTATTGTATATATCCCCGGGCTGCGCCGGTAAAGGTCAGTACAAGCGGCGAAGTGGAACTGGAGGTTATGGTTGGATCGGTCGGATTGGGATTGCCGTTGTAATCGTAAACCGTCCAGTTGGCCGAATACGTCGTACTGTCCTTGAAAAGTATCGTATCTTTTCCGTAAATCCCATACTCGAACTGCAGGGCAAATACATTCCCGGCAACGATACTGGTGGACGTGTTGCCGCCGGTGGTCAGTTCGCGTTTAAGGGTCGTGCCGTCGAGATAGTAAGTGATGGTATCGATACCGTCGAGACTGCCGGAGCCGGTGAGCCGCGCAAGGTAAATGGTAAGGGTATCGCCATAGGTTCCCGATCCTGACTGGGAATGACTGAACGATGAGCTGTCCGTTGAACTGACGTAAGTGCCGTAGGCGATATGTTTGGCGTAGCTGCCGCTTGTCTGAGTGAGATAGACTTTCAGTCCCGTGTTTCGGATCTCCCGTACCATCAGGCCGAGAATATCCCGTGTGCCGGCTTGCTGGCGTGTTACCTGTTTACCGGTCTT
Source organism: Chitinispirillaceae bacterium (assembly GCA_016930275.1). Lineage (GTDB taxonomy): Bacteria > Fibrobacterota > Chitinivibrionia > Chitinivibrionales > Chitinispirillaceae > JAFGNB01. Next base: position 10,581 of record JAFGHA010000183.1, on the reverse strand, counting down.
GAACGTGGTCATGAGCCCGCTGAACTGCTTTCCGATAAGGAGTGATACAATCGTGAAAAGCACGATGTAAATGAGCAGTTCAATCATGGTAACGCCTTTATGATTCAATTTATCGCTCCTGACAGGGTGATGGGCGGCCGGTTGGTTCCTTTTATCCTGTAGGTAACGGTTACGGTCGCTTGTTGTATGGTATTGACTGTCGAGATGGTCCAGGTCCGGTGCAACGGGATATTGTCGATCGTGACACTGTCGGCGTAGGGGCCCGAGTGAAATGATTTTGTCGCCAATTCGGCGAGTTTTTCCTCGGCTGCAAGATAGGCGACATCGTTGGCACGGGAGTCCTTCGACATATTCATGGTACTGCGTGAAAACGTCATGATGAGCATGGTGGTCAGGGTGATGATGACCAGAGTGATCATGATTTCGATGATCGAGGCTCCCGCATCTGTTTTCAGCGATCGTCCCATGAGGTTCCGTTCCATTTCTTGATATCGATAGACTGGCTTCGTTGCCATGCAATCCCGATGAAGTAGGTGGTTGTATTCAGCCGCGGGTGGTACAGGTACACTCCCCCGCCCCCGTATTGCCCCTCGGTCGTATGGAATACGTCAAGATACTTGTCGTGTCTCCAGCTTCCCTCGGTGCCGTTGCTGTATTCGCAATCATCTTCACAGGGAGTACGCCAGTCCGGATAGTTAGGGTCACCGGGGTACGGGCTGGGATACGTTCCCTCCGACGGGGATCTGCCTATTTTGACCGGCGGGCGAATCTGATAGATTCTGATCAGTTTCAACTCGAGCGATTCATCATCCGAGGTATCGACCCAGATGGTGCACTGTGCCGCTTCCGGGTTGAACCGCGCCCGCACTCGTGCATCGTATTTGAACCCCAGCGACCGCAGGCCGCGCAGTTCGGAATGCAGGTTGTTGGCAGCGTTTTCGAGTTCGCTGTTGGCCACGGTCTTGTTGTATTTAATAATAGTGAACGCGGCCATAATCCCCAGTATGGCCATTACCATGGCAACTTCAAGAAGGGTAAATCCACCGCGTTTTTTCATTCCGTACCATATAGTGTTTAGGCCCAGTCCCGTATTGATTATATGGAAATGATAAAAAAAATCAAGGGAATTCTTAAGGTGAATATATAATGCATTGATTAGAAATAAGATATAAAAGTTAATCGGTTAACCAATCGTGCTGAAATTTTACGCGAAAACAATGTCACTAACGCATGCCGTATTGGTTGCGGGAGTTACGATTCAGATATGCCGGGGAGCGGAGGTGTAGTGATCAGAGCCGAAGCCACGAACCGTTTTGGTTGGACTTCCAAAGCTCAACGGTGTTGAGTCTGGTGTTGAAACCTATATAATATCCTGTTTTACTCACTTTAACCGATCGGAGACCTATCCAGCGGCAGGTGAGCGTTGCGCGCGATTGTGGATTGATGACAAAACCGGTTGCCATGGTTCTGTCTAGATCGGAAGGAGAAGCGCTGCAGTCGGGATACGGGCTCTCTGCAGGGGCGTTGTCGGGCAGACCGAAACTGATTTCCGGGGAAAGCTGGTTAACGGTTATTCGCAGATTCGTTTGCGATGGATCGTCGCAGGAGTCGGCAACCCGCAGGGTGCATTGTCCGGCGGTGGTATTGAAGGAGACATTGACACATGTATTCTTCCTGACTGCAAGCGAGTAGGCGGTAAGAAGATCGTTGCAAAGACGGTGGGCTGATTTCTCGAGGATGGTGCTTGCTTCGACTTTACGGTACATCAGTTTTGCGAACACTGCCGTTACCGCCAGTATTACCAGTACGAGAATTATTTCAGTAACGGCAAAACCCCGGTTTTTCTTCATAAGTACACCTGGTTTCCCTGTCGTTCATTAACGATTATATAAGGTGGCCGGATAAAGATCAAGGAAACTCTGAGATTGTCCTTATAATGTATTGGCTGCCTATGTGTTAAGCCGTCCGGTGTGAATGCCGATTGTCCCGATATACGTGGCGGAAATCAGGTGGCGCAATTCGATGAAAGCAGGATGTAATAACCAGGCCGGTCAGATGACCTGAACCGGAGTCGCTGTTGCGTGATGAAACGCGAAATGATGCATTTTGAAATGGCTGCAGGTGCATTCAATAGAATTTATGCGTGATGGCGCTGAACGGATATTGGCACACCGGTTGCTCCTCTGGAGTGTAAATCAGGGATAGTTCAGCACTACCCGGGTGAAACTAATCTTTCGGGGAGAATACCATGAATATGGACAAATTGACAAAACGGTCCCAGGAGGCACTCTCGGCGGCCCATGCGGACGCGGTGGCAATGAATCACCAGGAGTTGCAGCCACTTCATCTTTTAGGAGCGCTGCTCCGTCAGGAAGAGGGGCTGGTGCCCGCACTGCTTGAACGCAGGGGGGTATCGGGTGCGTCGGTGCTCGATGCGGTGAGCGAGGAGCTGAAGAAACTACCGGCGGTGCATGGTGACGGTGTTCAGACGTACATGTCGCGGTCACTGACGGCGGTACTCGCCGATGCGCAGAAAAAAGCCGGGCAACTCAAGGATGATTTTGTAAGTGTGGAGCATCTGTTTCTGGCGATGGTTGATCGGGATGCCAACTGTAAAAAAATTATGCAGAAGTTCGGTATCACCGAAAACGCGCTGCTGGAGGCATTGCGGCAGGTGCGCGGAAATCAGCGGGTCACTTCGCAGGATCCCGAGCAGACGTTCGGCGCACTTGAAAAGTATGCGCGCAATCTGACCGATCTCGCCCGTCAGGGTAAACTCGATCCGGTGATCGGGCGTGACGAGGAAATCCGCAGAATCGTTCAGATCCTCTCCCGGCGGACAAAAAACAATCCGGTGCTCATCGGTGATCCCGGGGTGGGAAAAACCGCAATCGTCGAGGGACTGGCACTTCGGATCGTGCGGGGTGACGTTCCCGAGGGGCTTAAAAACAGAGAAGTCGTCTCGCTCGATCTCGGCGCGCTCGTGGCGGGGGCGAAGTTTCGGGGCGAATTCGAGGAGCGGCTCAAGGCGGTGCTCAAGGAGGTGGTTGACAGCGGCAATACAATTCTGTTTATCGACGAGCTGCATACGGTGGTGGGGGCCGGTGCAGCGGAAGGGGCGATGGATGCGGGTAATATGCTCAAGCCCATGCTGGCCCGCGGCGAGCTGCATGCCATCGGCGCCACGACGCTTGACGAATACCGCAAACATATCGAAAAGGACAAGGCGCTCGAGCGGCGGTTTCAGACGGTACTCATCAACCAGCCGACCGTCGAGGATACGATCTCGATACTGCGCGGACTTCGCGAACGGTACGAGGTGCATCACGGCGTCAAGATACGCGACGGGGCACTCATTGCCGCGGCGGTACTCTCCGACCGGTACATCAGTGAACGGTTCCTCCCCGACAAGGCGATCGACCTTGTTGACGAGGCTGCGGCCAAACTGCGCACCGAAATGGATTCGAGTCCGGTGGAACTCGACGAGGCCCTGCGGCGTCAGATGCAGCTTGAAATAGAGATCGAGGGGCTCAAAAAAGAGAAAGACGCGTCGTCACGCGAGCGACTCACGCGACTGCAGGAGGAACTCTCTGATGTCAAATCAATCGCAACGGCGCTCAAAGCCCGGTGGGAGAGTGAAAAAAGTAAAGTCGGCAGTCTGCAGGCTCTCAGGGAGAAACTCGAGGCTGCACGTGGCGAACTGGACCGGGCGGAACGGGATTACAACCTGAGCCGGGCGGCGGAACTGCGCCACGGTACTATTCCTCTGCTGGAGCAGCAGCTGCAGGATGGAGAACATGCGCTTACCGAACAGGACAGCACCAAACGAATGCTCAAGGAGGAGGTTGACGAGGAGGATATCGCAGGTATCATCAGCAGATGGACCCACATACCGGTAAGTAAGCTTATTGCGGGCGAGAAGGAAAAACTGCTGGCCCTCGGTGATGCGCTCCACCGGCGGGTGATCGGGCAGAACGAGGCGGTGGATGCGGTTGCCGATGCGGTGGTGCGTGCCCGGGCAGGGCTCAAGGATCCGGATCGTCCCATAGGCAGCTTCATTTTTCTCGGGCCGACCGGGGTGGGCAAAACGGAACTGGCCCGTTCGCTTGCGTTCAATCTGTTCGATGACGAACGGGCGATGATCCGTATCGACATGTCGGAGTACATGGAGAAATTCGCGGTGTCGCGGCTTGTGGGTGCGCCGCCGGGATACGTCGGGTACGACGAAGGCGGGCAGCTCACCGAGGCGGTCCGGCGAAAACCCTATGCGGTGGTCCTCTTCGATGAAATTGAGAAAGCGCATCCCGATGTGTTCAATATTCTGCTGCAGCTGCTTGACGACGGACACATTACCGACAGTCAGGGACGCACCGTTGATTTCAAGAACACGATCATCATCATGACCTCGAACATCGGGTCGCAGGCCATTGCCGATTACAACGGCAATGGTGAAGGATACGAGCATATACGCACAACGGTCACCGGAGAGTTGCGTAATTATTTCAGGCCGGAGTTCCTCAACCGGGTCGACGAGATCGTGATCTTCCATTCACTCGCCGGGGAACATATACGGGGCATCGCTTCGATACAGCTTGAGCGGTTCAGGGAACGACTCGACGCCAATGGTATCGCACTTGCCATTACCGATGAGGCGCTCGATTATCTGGCCGCGAAAGGGTTTGATCCGGTCTACGGAGCCCGTCCGCTCAAACGGGCAATCGTCAGGGAATTGGAGACTCCCGTCTCACGGATGATCATTGCCGGAACGGTTGGTGAAGGCGATACGCTGCGCATTGGCATGAGCGGTGGGGAACTTGATTTCGGCGTGGACCGCAAGGGGGTTGAGTAACCTTTTTACACCGTTCACGGCGGCCTTGATGATCCAGCTGAGGAGGTGGTGCTCCTACCCCGCCATGGCGGCGCTGCCGGATTCGGTTCTCCGACGGACAACGCTGCGGGCAGCTTCCAGTGTTTCCCAGACGGTGCTGCCCTCGACGATAAGATCATCAAGTTCGTCGGATACCGCACGGTAGCATTCGTCGGAGATTCTCTGTACTTTGATGTTGATACGTGGTTTCATGGCTTTTATCCCGATAAATTAAGAACACTTTTCAGTATAACGCCGTGAGAGGGTAAATATCAACAGTTTTTAGATTTTCTAACCTAAAAATCATTGAGTTCTGACATTTTTATGGAAAATGGTAGGAGATCAGGATACATTCATGCCGGCCCGGCGCAAAAATGTTTCGCTGTCGCGCCAGCGGGGGGAGACTTTAATATGGCAGGTAATGCTTGTCGGGACACCGGTAAGACGGGTCATCTCGGTACGGAATTCCTTTTTTATCCGGGCGATAACGGTGCCGTTTTTTCCCACCAGAATACCGCGCTGTCCACGGGTTTCCACATGAATGGTTGCGATGATGCTGTGCCGCCCGGCCTCTTCGCGATAATCCTCAATTTCCACGAACACCGCATGAGGGACCTCGCGATCAGCCACAGTGATTACCTGTTTCCGGAGGTACTCCGAAGCGATCTGCCGCAGTGTTGAATCGGTGAGGTCTTCCGGGTCGAAGAAGAGGGGACCGGGGGAAATGAACGGATCTATTGCCGAAAGAAACAGCTCCTTACTCTCCGGTGCAGTGGCGTTGATCCGCACGGAAGGGAGTTGCTCCATTTGGGGAAATCGACTATAAAATTTTCCAATCGCCAGGTCGACAGACCGGGTAAGATCGGTCTTGTTGAAAACAATAACCACGGGAACAGTGCGCGAAGCCGAAACAAGCGCTGCCGTTTCTGCTTCTTCGTCGCCGAAGTCGCGAGAGAGGTCAACCAGATAGCAGATCAGATCCACCGCATCCTCCGCCGCGGTGCGGGCCTGGTGCAGCATCGCCTTGTTGATGGTATGCTTCCCGATGTGCACCCCGGGAGTGTCGACAAAAACAAGCTGCATTGTAGTAGTGGTATAAATCCCCCGTGCATTGCAGCGGGTGGTTTGCGGCATGGCGGATACGATACTGATTTCCGATCCGATGACGGTATTGAGCAGGGTAGATTTTCCGCTGTTCGGTCTGCCGATGAGCGCGATGAAGGCACTGCGGAATGCAGCAGAATCGGAATCGGAGGTGTCGGTCATGGAGTTGCCGTTCTGGAGGAGGAGGTGTCGGTTACGGTTGCCGCAGCCATGCTCTTCTCCTGCTCGGCTTTGCGGTCCTGCAGTGCCTTGAGGTAGTATCGGATCGCCTCGGCGGCAAGATAACTGGAGTGGACGGTCCAGTAGGCGCCGTGGACGGTAACCGCCCCGATGGCGATCCGTTCATCGGTTTTTTGCGGGTGCACGGCATAGCCGATAAACCAGTCCACTCTTCCGACGCCGTCTTTGTCGACGGAACCGGTTTTACCGCCGTAGGTGAATTCATCGAACCAGCGTGAGTTGCGCAGGGTACGGAACTGTTTCGCCGCCGTTCCGTACCTTACGACGCTGTACATCATTTTCTGCAGTTCCAGCGCGGTGGCTGCTCTGACCGGATTGAGCCAACTTTGACTGTTGCGTATGTAGGAAACGGTATGGTCCCGGCTGCGGACGATACTGTCTATAAATGTCGGAACCGGCATGAGTCCCTTCTGCGAGATACCGGCGGCAATCAGTGCTCCGTGCAGCGGGGAAATCGTTGTTCGCTGGTTGAACCCGGAAGCGAGTTCGGCAAGTTCGAAGGTGGAGTCGGGAGTGAATACCCGGGAAACGGCGCACGAAAGTTCACCGGGGAGCGATCGGTTGAACCCGAAACGGTGAGAAATATCGAGGAGCTTCGCTGAACCAAGTTCATAAATGCCGATGCGCCCGAAAACCGCGTTGATCGATCGGGAGTAGGCCTGTGCGAAAGTGAGATCAACCGACCAGTCAAGTTCACGTTTCAGCTGTGAATGGTAGAGGGTATGGCTGCGGCCGCGATGCTGTAAGCTGCAGGCGGCACTGAAACCGGCAAGCTCGATTGCGGCGGCGGCGGTAATTGTTTTATACACCGATGCCGCGGGGAACGAGGCATTCAGACAGATGTTTCCTTCCGGTTCCGGCATCGAATCGCCGGTATAACTGACCAGCGCGAGGATTCTCCCCGAAACAGGATCAAGGGCGACGATGCCGCCGTAAAGCGGATGGTACCTGGAGATCAGTCGGAAGAGAGATGCCTGCAGCGTGGAATCGATACTCGTATAAAGGGTCAGTGAATCCCGTCCGTCGAAAACAGGCAGGTTGTTTTCCGTTACATATTCGGGATGACTGAGCAGGAGTGCGTTGATGTCGACCGGAAGAGCTTTTTTTGATTTTTTTTTCGTCGTGCCGGTCAAGACTCCCGAAGTATCCGTCGACGTGTCCCGCGCGGAAACCAGTGCGGGGAGTTCGAACCGGCGAACCAGTGGTGGTCCGATACGTATGATGCCGAAAACAAGCAATACTGCAAAGACAAAGCGGATTCTGCCTTTTCGGGGAAGCGAGGGAAGCCGGCGGTTGAATCGCCCGCGTTTGACGCGGTGCATCATGGGTGAATTGTTGCTCATTGCCGGTGGTCTTGCGAGTGCCTTTCTTTACTTGAATTACAAACCGTACTTACGACGGGGTTGTGTACGGGCGGGTTTGAAGCCCACCCCTGCATTACATTGTATCGGGAAAAAGGTGCGGTGTAAAGAGGAAACCCGCACCAGTCCTCAAAGCCCTTGTCAGAACGTAATCGCTGTCTGGACACTGATATTGTTATTGGCAACGAGTCTTCCGTTTTCATCATGCTTGAAACCATAGCGGGCGTCCCAGATGAGTGAAGCTCCCGCGGCGATTTCAAAGCCTGCACGGTACCCGAAATACATGAAAGGTGTTTTTTCGAAGAATGCGTCGTCTTGAATGCCGATACGTGATTTGTAGTAATATACCTCGGCGCGGTTGAGTTTCGGTATCTTCGAAAGCACCAGCTCTCCCAGAGATGCCACCGCTTCGAACCGCTGATCCTTGCTCTCTTCCTGCTGTCCGATCATGTACTGGTAGCTGCCGTCGATCAGCAGGACATCGGCGATGTTGAAACCGAGACGACCGAATACGCCGTTGAGGGTATCGTCGGCGAGCCGCTGCTCTTTGGTGGTGATTTCCGGATCACGCAGCAGCCGTTCATCGAGATAATAGGTTCCGAAATACCCCGGCTGGAAACGTCCCTCCACATGACGGTATTCGACATTCGCCCAGATACGCCACACCTTGAGTGAAACTCCCGGAGCGCCGATACCCCAGCCGTGTTTTCCGTCGTCACGGAGAGCCCCCTGACCGTAGAGGTCGAGACCCACGAGACTGGTGGTGATGATCGGGATACCGATGTCGGCGCCGATGAGACCGAAGGGATCCGTTTCCCGGGATGCCCACTGGTCACGGTGTTCGATAACCGTATCGAAATCGTCGTTTGATTGTTTGATTTCCCTGATCCGCTCATAAATCGGATCATCGCCGAAATCATCAGAGTAAAAACTGCTGTCGGTGATTCCGTCGAGGTCCCGGTCCCACCGTTCACCGGTCATGGTGAAATCCCATTTGCGGGCCGGGGCGAACTGGTTGAGGTCGGTGGCATAGGATCCGCTCAGGGAAATTCCTTTTACAATCGGGATACCCGTCATTTTCAGCGGTCGTAAACCGAGCCGGGCGGCAACAATGCCGCCGTCGATATCGAAATCCTTGAAGTCGGCGACCAGTGTCTGGAGGGTTATACCAATGGGAGAAATGTCGTTGAGGTCGAACTGGAGACCGAGCTGTTTCTGATCGGGGTAATGGAGCATGTTGGTGAAACGGTCGACCAGAAAACCGTATCCCATGGTGACACTCGAGAGACCGCCGAATTTGATGAACAGCGGCTCCCCCTCCTGTCCGAAACGGACGTAACGGATTTTTCGTGAGAGTGCGTCGAGCCAGTCGTCGCCGAAGTTCCACCCCTTGTCGGAGAACTGACCATCGTTATCAATAAAGAGTTCAACGTCAAAAAATACGCCGAATTTCCAGAGCGGAACATCAACGCCTACGGCAAGCCTGGTCCACTGCTCGCCATCTACCGTGGCGGTTCCTGCACTGATCTCCCATTTGGGGGAACTCGGCGGAGCGGGTGTTTTGTCAACTTTTCGTGCTCCGGGTTCTTCCTTCTTTTCCGGTTTTTCCGCGATATCGTCCTGCTGCTTGTCGGCAGCCTTCTCTTCAGCTGCGGGTGCGGTTGCATCGGTTTTGGCGGCAGGTTGAACGCCTGACGATGAAGTGCGCGCATCCTTCTGCGCTTCTGCCGCAGGGGTTTTCTCGCCGGAGTCGGATGCATCTTCCCGTGTTGCAGGGGAGGTTGACGGAGCAGCGGCGGGTGCAGGTGCCGTGGCGGTGTTTGACGGTTCGGCGGAGGACGGTTGGTTTTTTGTACCGCCGGCCGGCGCCGCTTCATCTTCGGTTCCGGAAACGGGAACGGAAGATGCCCATTCGTTAAGTGACTCGACCGCCCGGGAGGAGAGTGCGCCGGTGGTTGGAGCGCCGTCGGAACCGACGCTGCCGTAGTTTCCCTGTTCGACGACGATTGCCACTCCGGAAGGAGACTGCATACGGACTTTTCCCGACACCACGGCGGTGGTCGGTTGCGCCTCTTTCGACGTTTTCACGGCGGCACAGGTTCCCATCGGGACAAAAGAGAATCCCTTCGCGGTGATCGTCACCTGTGAGAGTTCATAGGGTTTTTTACGGTTGAGGAGGATCTGGCCGTCGTCGATCGCTATCGACAACTGACTTCCCGAAAGTGAAAAGGTACAGGAAGATGGTCCTTTAAGGAGAATCGCGGCATTTTTCTCGATAGCGACGGAAGCAAGTTGCCCTTCGGCAAGTGAGATCGCGTCGCCGGAAGCGAGGGAACCGGTATCTGAAATGATGGTTTGTTCACCCGTACCGCTGCGGATCACTTCGGCGGAACCTTTCTGCACGGTAACCGTCAAAGGTTTCGCTCCGGCGGATACCGCCAGTGTCAGGAGCAGGGCCGTTACAACGGATGCGGTCCGTTTCATTCAGTACCTCCTTCGATTGTAAAGTTTCAACTCGGTTCTGCTGAAAATACAACAGGTAATGATCGTATGTCTATTATTGAGCGTTGTCGTTCCGGTGGGCAGGGTCGTTCATGCGGCTGTCGCAGGCGATGGTGCCCGGGAGAAACGGTTCAAGTTGCTGCCACGCCTCATCGGTTGAAAGGTCAAGAAGACTCTGCCGGGGATCGGTTCCCGCCGGTACGTTACGGCTCCCGACGTTCGCCGCCGTCCAGAGCGGCGGCGGTCCGTTTCGTTTCCTGATGATACAATGATTGGCACCGTACGGTCCATTCCTCCGTTCGTCGGTGGGGCCGAACAGTGCGGCGGTAGGGGTGCCGGTGCATGCGGCGAGGTGCATGATGCCCGAATCGTTGCAGAGGCAGAGAGAACAGTTGGTGAGAAGAGCTGCAGTCCGGGAGAGTGCGCATGGTTCGACAATGGTGCAGGGTTCCTTCATCGCCGCGGCAACCTCCTGTTTGAGTGGAAGCTCGTCGGGACCGCCGAGTA
>JAFGHA010000182.1 GCA_016930275.1 Chitinispirillaceae bacterium | reverse complement strand
GTTGTGGTAATTATATTCATTGTCATCATTATAAGTATGGCAAAATTTGTTTCAAACAGAATTTATTTGATTCAGGACGATTCGATTAACAGTATGGTGGATCAAATTGAAAGTAAAGTTGATTTGTGGATAAGCGGTTTGGAAGGTAAGGCACTGGTGATGGCCGCACAAAACAGCTTTATTGATGCCTGCATGGGAAATGATGGACAGCAAGCACAGAAAGACCTGAATTTTTCGTTCTCCACCTCAAATTTTTACGAGAACCTGTTTCTTGCCACTCCTGACGGCAAAATATTCATGGATGCTATAGATGGAAAGTCGTTAGGTATAGAAGTTGCAAAAATACCCGGATTTAAAATTAATATCGACAAGGCTCGCGAAGGTGAGGCCTGGGTTAGTAACGTAATGCGATCTCCGGCGACAGGGCGTCCGGTTGCGTTGTTTACCACTCCCGTTAAAAAGGACGGACAGGTTGTAGGGATTCTCGGATCACCGATAGAACTTCAGGTCTACTCCCAGGATGAGATTGACAATATAAAAATAGGTCGCAGGGGTTACGTGTACCTGCTCGATCAGAACGGGACATACCTCACGCATCCCGATAAACACCTTATTCTTGACTCGAATATTACCAGTTTCAGTCTGGGAACGTCACTTATGTCGCAGAAAAACGGGAGCTTAAAGGGGGTATTGAGAGGACAGAACCAGTACGTGTTTTTCAGAGAGTATGAAAAACGGCATTGGATAGTAGTTGGGGTAATGTCGGAAGAGGAGTTGATGCAACCCATACGGCATATGATGTATTTGCTTATTATTGCCGGAATTATTGCACTTACGATCATCGGAGGAACACTTTTTTTCATTATTGGAAGGATTGTCAGACCGCTTCGGAGTTGTATCGTCATGCTCAAGGATATTGCTCAGGGAGAAGGTGATCTCACCAGTCGACTCTCAATCGATTCTCGTGATGAAGTTGGCGAACTGGCACATTGGTTCAATTCTTTCATTGAAAAGTTGCAGGGAATAATAAAGGAACTAACCTCGAACACACAGATGCTTTCAAGTGCATCAGAGGAACTTTCGGTGACTTCCTCCCAGCTTGCAACGAGTACCGAAGAAATGAATACGCAATCGGTAACTGTTGCTTCTGCGGCCGAACAGGCGACATCTAATGTCAACAATATTGCAGCAGGAGCCGAAGAACTGTCAACAAGCGTTACAACGGTTGCGACTTCCGTGGAGGAGATGAGCGCTTCGATTACTGAAGTTGCAAAAAACTGTCAGAAGGAGTCGCAGGTCGCTGCTGATGCCAACAGGGAAGCACAGACCACACAGGAGGTGGTTGGAAAGCTAGGGCTTGCGGCTAAGGAAATCGGGAAGGTAATTGACATGATCAATCATATTGCCGATCAGACCAATCTGCTGGCGCTCAACGCCACTATTGAAGCAGCTTCTGCCGGGGATGCCGGAAAGGGTTTTGCCGTTGTTGCAAACGAGGTGAAAGAACTGGCAAAACAGACTGCATCGGCCACAAGTGAGATATCCCGGCAAATCGTGTGCATGCAGGATAGCACAAATACAGCGGTGACGGCTATTGAACGAATTACCTCTGTGATAGAGGAAGTTAACACCATCTCCCAGACCATCGTGAGTGCTGTGGAAGAGCAAAGTGCAACGGTCAACGAAATTGCAAACAATATGAGCAGTGCACGAACTGCATCGACCGAGATCGCCCGTAACGTTGCAGAGTCGGCAAAGGGGCTCTCTGAGGTGTCGAGAAATATTCAGATGGTGAATACTGGTGTGGAGAGCACAACGCAGGGTGTAGCGCAGGTGAATACTAGCGCCGGTGATCTGGCGAGACTTTCCGCAGGACTGCAGAAACTTGTGGAACAATTCAGGGTGTGAGGTCGTAGTACCTGATCAAAAGGATGCCTATATGTATACTTATCCGGATTCAAATTTTGGCATAGAGATTACATTGACCAGTCTTATGTAAAATGTAAATCAACTTGTAACTTCCCGTATCCGTAAGGCGAAAGATGCCCAGGCTGAATGACGTGCCGGTTTTCAACAGAAAAAGACACGGCATCACGATGGAAACAGTGACTTCCTGATTTTCTCACTCCACTCTTCAAAAAGAATGTAGACCACCGGAATAACCACAAGTGTGAGTACGGTTGTCATGGAAAGGCCGCCAATTACCGAGCGTGCAAGCGGTGCCCATGTTTCAGCGCCATCACCCAGTTCAAGCGCCAGAGGAACCATACCGAGAATGGTGGTCAGGGCAGTCATCAGGACCGGACGGATACGGGTCACGGCTCCCTCTTCGGCTGCTTCGTAAAGACCCATTCCCCGATGCCGCAACTTGTTCATGTAATCAACCAGAACGATCCCGTTGTTTACCGCAATACCGACCAGCATAACCACGCCGACAATAGCCATCACACTCAGCGGCGTATGGGTGATAAAGAGTAGTACAAGTACCCCGATGATCGACAGGGGAACAGTAAACATGATGATAAAGGGATCAAGGAGCGATTCAAACTGGGATGCCATAACCATATAAACGAGGATAATTGCAATTGCAATGGCAATCATCATGGCAATATTTGATTCCCGCTGGTCTTCCGCAGTACCGCCGGTTACAAGCGTAATATCGGATGGCAGAATGATTTCTGATTTTATCACGTCAATTTCATGTCGCGCCGAACTGAGATCGATTCCGGCAAGGTTACAGTTCACTGCAATGTACCGTTCCTGGTTTTCGCGGTGGATGGTCACCGGTGATTGTGATTCAACGATATCGGCGACTTCCCTGAGGGGAACTGTTCCACCGCCGGGAAGCGGAATAACAATATTACCAAGCGCTTCCCGGTCGCGGCGGTATTGTCTGTCGAGCTGAACATAAATACCGTATTCATCACCTTGTTCGCGGTAGTATGCAGCGGTTCTCCCCTGCACGGAGATTGAAACAATGGATGCAACCTGTAATCCGGAGAGGTTGAAGTCATTAAGTACGTTCTGTCGAAGGTGGACATCAAGCTGCGGAACGAAATCACTCACGTTAAGTTTGATGTCGACCAGCCCGGGTACCTTTTCCATACGCTTCTTGAACTCTTCGGCAATCTGCCTGGCTGCAGTGAGGTCGTTTCCAACTACCTTCAACTCGATTGCACTCTCCCCGCTGCTCATCATTCCACTACCTTCGAATGAGTACGTGATCCCGGCAACTGCATCAAGTCCTTTGCGGATTGCCTTACTGATTTCCTTATGTGAGCGTTTCCGTTCGCTGAGCGGCGTGAGTTTCAGAGTCGCTGAAATAGTGTTCACCTGTGAACCCCGGGGGTTGAATCCGCTCTGTGCTCCGATCTGGAACAATGCGGTGGTGACCTCTGGAGCTGTCTTTCGTAAAACCTCTTCAATCTCCATACTGATGCGGCGGGAACTGGAGAGCGGCATTCCCGTTGCACACTCGATAGTGATGTTGATTTGACCCTCATCGTTTTCAGGCATGAATTCACCCCCGATCATCGGAACCAGTGCGAATGATCCGAAAAAAAACAGTATCATCGTGATGACGACCCACTTCTTATGGTACAGCGACCAGTGCAGTACAGTGCGGTAGCGTGCGGCCATACCCCGAAATGACGACTTTTTGTCAATAACCGGTGTTTTTACAGCGGTTTCTTTGTTCCGTTTTTTCAACAGTACCGATGCCATCATGGGTACAAGCGTCAGAGCGACCAGCAGTGAGACGGCGAGGCTGAACGTGATCGTAAGTACCATTTCCTTGAAGAGCTGTCCGGTCATGCCCGGTACGAAAAGTACCGGAACGAATACACTTATGGTCGTGAGGGTTGACGCGATAATCGGCGTGCTTACTTCTGAGGATCCCTCATCGGCTGCTTTTTTGCTGTCGCCGTTGAAGGTTTGATGACGGAAGATGTTTTCGAGTACTACAATCGAGTTATCGACCAGCATACCGATGGCGAGCGCCAATCCGGCCATGGAGATGACATTGAGTGTGAGATTCGAGAGATAGAGAACAGCAAAGGTGAGAATAACCGAAATCGGCATCGATAGCGCCATGATGAAGCTTCCCCGTCCGTTGCGAAGAAACAGGTAGATAATAAACACTACAATGACGAATGCGATAGCCGCGGTGCTGACCAGGTTGCTGATCGATTTTTCGGTGAATTCGGCAGTATCGAAAATGGTATCAAAATTCACCCCCGCCGGCAGCACCTGCTGGATTTCCGGGAGTGCCTTACGTATGTTTTTAGCTGTCCGAACCGTGTTCGCATCGGATTGTTTACTGATATTGACGGCGATTCCCTGACCGCCATTGACCCGCACATCTCCGGTCATCTCTTCGAATCCATCTTTCACTTCCGCGACATCCATGAGACGAACCGGTACATCGCCGTTTTTAACGGTGACATTTCTGATCTGGTCGAGGGACCGGTATTCACTGTAAATGCGCAGATTGTACTCTTTGGCTTCGGTTTTTATGCTGCCCGAAGAAATGAGTCCGGCACTACCCTGAATGGCTTGTGTTACCGAAAGTGGTGAAAGCCCATGTGATGCAAGCAGTACGGGATTGAGCTTGACGTTGATTTGGCGTGCCTGGCCGCCCTGGACACTCACCGAGGCGACTCCGCTTACCCGTTCAAGCAGAGGTTTGACCTTATCCTCTCCCAGGCGACGGAGTGCGGCAGGGCTGAGGTCCTCAGCGTTCATCGACAGCATCATGATGGGCATCATCGACGGGTTGATCGCGATAACCACCGGTTCGTCGGCATCATCGGGGAGATAATCCCGTACCATGTCAAGACTGTTGCGGACATCCGTCTCCGCCTGATTCATATCGGTACCCCAGTCAAATTCAAGTATCACCATCGACTGGCCGTTTGAGGAACTCGACGTAATTTTCTGTATGTTTTCGGTTGAGGATACTCCCGATTCGATCGGACGAGTCACCATATTTTCGATGTCCTCGGGACTCACCCCCGAATAGCCGGTCATCACCATCACCATGGGAAAATTCAGATCGGGGGTCATGGCCACCTTGAGTTGCGTGAGTGAAAAAAGACCGAATCCCACCGCGATGATGTAGATCATCGTCATTGTTATTTTTCTCTGTATGGATATTTTTGACAATAACATAGTAAGCACTCCGTTCAATTGACAATTCTGATCGCGTCACCATTTTTAACAATATTCTGTCCTGCCACGATGATGCTGTCACCGAACGAGACACCCTCGACGATTTCGGTGGAACCGCCCGCAACGATGCCGGGGATGACCGCTTTTTTGAGAGCAGTGCCGCCGGAAACGACATAGAGGTAATATTCTGGTCGTTCGGTTTGAAATCCGCGATTATCGGTGATGATAGTGGTACGGTTGAGAATCGTCAGCTCATTGACCACAACCGTTTCGGTATGTTGCAGGGTTTCTATGACGAATTCTCCAAACATGCCTGATTTGAGCAGGTTTTCTCTGTTCTCAAGACGTACTTCTGCGATCAGTGTTTGTGTCACCGGATCAATAGCCTCATCCATCCGTGATATTGTGCCGGTAAACTGCACATCAGGAATCGATGGAAATCTTGCAGTGACCTCTCTGCCGACCTTAACCTTTCCAATATCGACCGACGGAATTTTCAGTTTCGTTTTCATGGAGTTGGCATTGATGATTTTAATAACCTGCTGTCCGGCGGCAACCGTTTGGTTACAATCAAAATAGACCGCAGCGATTGTGCCATTGAATGGTGCACGGAGAAGGGTGTTCTCATATTGTACCACCGCCTGTTCAAGTGACGCGGCAGTCTGTTCACGTGTCGCCTCTGCGGCATCAAGTTGATTTTTCGCCTGGTCGAACTGCTGACGGGTAACTGCTTTTTTATCAAACAGGTTGCTCATGCGTGAGAAATCATCCCGTCGTGCCGACTCCTCTATTTGCGCCCCTTTGAGTGCCGCTGCTGCTGCGGTTTTCCCTTCACGTGCACCACGGTTGTACTGTTCCGCGAGCAACTGTCCGGTTCGTACCCGATCTCCGGTTTTCACTGCGAGGGTGATAAGCCGCTCCGTTACCTTGCTGTAGACAAATGCGTCACTTTCCGCCTCAATGCTTCCGGTAAGAGCAACCGTGGCAGAAATTGAATCAGACCGTGCAACATACACCCGTACGGGAACGGTCCGCTTGATTTCCTCTTTACGGGGGGGCTTACATCCGGAAAAGTTGCCGAGTAGGGTAATAAGAGCGAGTCCGGCATAAATTCTTCCTCTGATCATACAGTGTCCTTTCATGTCATGGTCCTTATTTTTGTTGTTCGTTATACCGGACGATGTCTTCGTCATGTTCATTGGACACCTCCTGTAGCCGAAGAGCCGCTGCTGCCGCCAAGTCCGGCCATCGAAAGATTAATGACGGCAAGTTTGAGATCGGTGGTTGCCTGTACCGTCTGGTAGTTAGCCGATACAAGTGCACTATGCGCATCAAGGAGTTCATACATCGGTAGTACCCCTTCATCATATTTTGCA
The DNA here is from genome assembly GCA_016930275.1 of Chitinispirillaceae bacterium. Taxonomy (GTDB): domain Bacteria; phylum Fibrobacterota; class Chitinivibrionia; order Chitinivibrionales; family Chitinispirillaceae; genus JAFGNB01. Next base: position 4,077 of record JAFGHA010000182.1, on the reverse strand, counting down.
CGGGATGCCTCATACGATTTTCCCCGCGCCTCGGCCAACAACAGAGACGCATCCAGTTTTTTAACGGATAGTTCAATCTCCTGAAAGGCATCACGGACCTCTCGTTCCACCACACTCTTTTTCTGTTCATGGAGCAGACTCAGAGATCGGTACTCCTCTCGGGCTTTTCTGATTTTAAAAAACCGGTCCCCCCATTCAAAAAGGGTGAAATTGAGCGAAATATAGGCACTCCAGTCATCTCCCCATTGGTCCTGCAGGGTCTGATCCGGTCGGCTGGCTGACCAGGAATACCCGGCGTTTACGGCAGGAAACAACGAGGACCGCGTCATCTTCACCCCAAGGTCGCTCAACCTAAGCTGTAATTGACTCTCGCGGAGATCGGGCCGGTTTTCAAGGGCCCAGGCAACAATGGAATCATTGTCGCATGGAGGCACTACCGGCCGTGCCGTGGTGTCGATAAGTATCAGTTCGGTTGTTACCGGCAGGCCGAGCAGTTCGGCGAACTGCCGTTTCATTGTTTCAATGGTACCGGAAACCTGAATCAGATTCATTCTTGCCTGTTCAAGAGAGGCTCCGGTCAGGAGATAATCATGCTCGGTGGTCATACCCTGATCGAACATCGCTTTCTGGCTGGCTGTCAGTTCTTCGAGTTGTCGTATCGCTTCATTGGCTACGGATTCCGATTTTTGAAGATTCACGATGCTCCAGTAGATCCGTCGTACGGCAAAACGTATTGTCTGCGCATTTTTATCGTTGGTAACTTTCTGCAATGTACCGGTGGTTTGTGCACTGCGCAAACTGTTGAGAGTGGCGAAACCGTTAAACAGCGGCTGCTGAATATCGATGCCCAGGCTGTAGGAGTTTTTAAGATCACTCCCGAGAAATTTACTGAACATGTCATTGCCGCTTTTACGTGTGTACATACTGCTGAGCGATGCCTGCGGCAGAAAACCGGTGACGGCACTTTTAACACCCATGTCGGCGGCTTTAAGCTTATGGTTGAGTGCTTTGAGCGTCAGGTTATTTACTTCAGCAAGTTTAACCGCCTGCTCTTCGGAGAGTGGAAGCGCTTCACCATGGAGTGACTGAATCGTTGTCAATAAAAGGCAGATAACCGTCAGAGTGGGGATGTATCGGACCCTTTTTACCGTGAGACTCATACTGATTCTACTCCTTCTCCCTGTGGTGATACTTTTTTGACAGACCGGTATACGGTGATACCGGTAACGCTATACACACCCGAAAAGATACCATTCACTTAAAAAGATACGGCAACGAGGTAACATCGTTATTTCAGCGGCGTAACAACTTGTAACAGGGGTGGGGTAGGGGTGACAGGCGACTGTATCCTGCCGGAAAATATCGGAATCAGCAGACCGGTAACCGGATCAGTACTGCGGTGCCTTTATCGGGGGTACTCTTGATGGTTATTTTTCCATTATGCGCATCGATGATTTTTTTTGCAAGACTCATGCCGAGACCGTACCCTTTACTGTGCTTCCTGGCCTTGTCAATGCGATAGAAAGGCTCGAAAACAAAGGGAAGTTCATCTTCAGGGATACCGATTCCGTTATCAATAACATGAACGTCAACGGTGAGTTTTTCCTGCCGAATATGCACCTCCACAAGCTCTTTGCCCGAAGGTGCATACTTCAAGGCGTTATCAATAATATTGGAAAAAACAATACGTAGCCTTTCCCGATCCGCACGCAGTTGCACCGATCCTTCGGAGAGTATTCTGATGGAACCCGAGGTGTTTTTTTTCTCGGCGATGATCTCATCAATCAGACTGCATAGTTCAATTTCTTCGCGTTTAATTTTCCCGAACGGACTGTCAAGCCGCTCTTCTTCGAGAATACTTCCGGTCATTTTTTCGAGAGTGATGATATTGTTTCTGATCGTCTGGCGGGATAGACCTTCCGGCAGGAACTCGAGCGCAAGAAGCATTCTACTGAGCGGTGACCGCAATTCATGACTGATATCACGCAGCAACTGGTCACGTGATCTGATGTCGTTTCTGATCTGCTGTGCCATACGGTTGAATGACTGCACCAGCAGGCCGAGTTCATCACCGGTGGTTTCCGGCAGACTGACGGAAAAGTCTCCCTCGCTTATCTTTTTAACACCGACCTGCATGGCACGTACCGGTGCGAGCCACCGGCGGATGGTGATATGCACCATACCGAATATCCCGGCCAGAAGGATGAGCCATGTAAGCAGTATATCGGGAGGAACCGAAAACTGACCGAACGGATTTGAAGCCTGCAGAATAACTATTCCATTATCGGTCGAAAACAGGGAGATCAGTCGTTTCCGATACCAGAACACATCCCGGTTCCTTGAATACTTTCTGACAATAGCGGTATCAGGGACATCTTCAGCACTTGCCCACTCACCTTCAGGGGCTATGTAACGCACATCAAAACCCCGACCATCGATAAAAGCACGAACTGCCGCGGTATCACCGATAGGCATTTTTTCAATAAACAGACCGGCAGTCAGATGAAAATTTCTGAGAACCTCGGTATGGTTGCGGATACGGTTGAAGTTCAGGATAAGTGCAATATTCGTTATTATGACGATGGTGAGTGCAGCTGCGATGATCAGAACGGTGAATTTGACAAAAAGTGATTTTTTCTTCATTTCACCCGTTCCTGCAGATAAAAACATAGCCGGTACCGGTAACTGTTTTAATGTATATCGGATGGCGGGAGTCGTCACGAAGTTTCTGCCGCAGCCTGCTCACCAGCATATCTATTGAACGGTCGAATGCTTCGTGGTCGATTCCGCGCAGGTGTTCAACAAGTTGCCCTCGGTCAAGCACTCGTCCCCGGTTGCGTACAAGATACTCGAACAGCAGATACTCGTTGCTGGTCAGATTGATATCAGTACCATCAAGGGTTACGGCTCTGGCCGGATAATTGATCTCAAGAACACCGAATCGTTCACGTTCTCCGGAAGAGGGAGCTTCGTTGTATCGGCGGAGGATAGAACGTAAACGGGCAACCAGTTCACGGGGCTCGAACGGTTTTGAAAGATAATCATCGGCACCGACCTCCAGGCCGACAATCCGATCCTGCACATCGCCTTTGGCGGTCAGCATCAGAATCGGTATGGTATGTTTTTTTCTGATTTCCCGGCAGACGGTGAAGCCGTCCATATCCGGGAGCATGATATCAAGGATGATGGCATCAGGTTTGTGGTGCTCAAGATAGGCGATTCCCGTTTCGGGGTGATCGACGGTATGCACATTAAAGCCGTTGGAACCGAGGTAGTCACGAAGAAGATCATTATGTTCCCGGTCATCATCTATGACGAGAATTTCATCATTCATCACTGCAGCCCGTTCTTTGCATGTTCAGGTATTGCGCTCCAAATCGTCATGTCTGTTATACCTTATAATTATACCAGTACTGTCTAACAATGGTATTTCAGAATTGTAACATAATGTAACATATCCATTTATTGAAAAAAAATGGATAATTGCTACTCTGAGTTTAAAATTCGGTACTATGGGAAAAAAGGTATTCAGACGGATTTTTTATCGAGTCCGGTGTGAGCAACGAACGCGAGTATCGGTAAGCCGACAGCGAAGCGGAGACAACCGCCGTCGATGCAATCGGGATCCGAAGGTGGCGGAAAGTGTATCAACACACGGTTTTCGCTCGCATCGGAAACACGACATTAATGTCGCGTTTAAAGAAATATTATACTTGCATTTTAATAACCGTTATTTATTTTACTCAGATAACTTGATATATAATAAATAGATCAAGTGCCAATATCCGGGGGGAAGAGGGATGATTGCGGGGTAATGCTGGTATTTCTCTATTCATTATATAGCATTAACCATTTAGCGGTGTTCTCCAAAGAATAGTCAGATAAGTTATTCATAGTTTCGTCAGAAACCTGTTTCCAGTTCCATAAGTGTTGTCTCAAACTATATCAATCGGATAAATCATTTGATTATCCGGAATGTCACAGGCATTCTGTTCCGGAATTTGTTTGCGGAGGATTTATGAAAATCACAACGGTCAAACAGTCTCTCGGCGTATTTGCTGCTCTGAACATTTTTCT
>JAFGHA010000181.1 GCA_016930275.1 Chitinispirillaceae bacterium | reverse complement strand
CGCCGGGCCACTCCGCTGTACGGTGTATTCACGCGTTCCGAAGCTTCCGGATCCGCAGGATCCTTCCAGCGACGGAGCGTTGCGGGAAATGCTTCTGCCCGCGGTATTCGTCGAACTTGAGATTGACAACCGTTCGTCAGCGTCCGGGCGAACCGCTTTTATCGGTTTTTCCGGAAGTGATCCCTACAGCGGCATGCGCCGTATTTCAGGTGATCGATGGTGTGGCATCGGTCAGGGACGACACTCCGCCATCATGACGGAAAATAAAGCAGTACAAACAGGGATCGGTTTTTCTGCGGAAGATATTCTGACCGGGGCGGCGAATGACCGGTTACAAAGCGGACTGGGAGATACCGCACTGCTGCTGTTCAGCGTTCCGCCCGGCAGAAAGCGGACAATCCGGTGTACGGTCTGTTTTTTTCGTGACGGTAATGTGAGTACCGGTATCGAAGGCCGGTATTATTACCGGCGGTGGTTTTCTTCCGTCGACGACGTCGGAACCTACGCTCTGGAGCACTTTGATGCGATACGTACGGCCATAGAAAAGGAGAATACCTATTTCGCCTCCGGTAATCTTTCCACCGAGAGAGCATTCATGCTGGCGCATGCGGTAAGAAGTTATTACGCTAATACTGAACTGCTCGATACCGATAATGGCCCCCTTTGGATTGTCAACGAAGGTGAATACCGGATGATCAACACAATCGATCTGACCGTGGATCACCTGTTCTTCGAGCTTGAACGGCATCCCTGGACGCTCCGGAACGTGCTCGACCTGTACGCGCGGCGGTATGCATTCGAAGATCGGGTAAAACTGCCCGGAGGCATGGAACACGACGGCGGTATCGCATTTACCCACGATATGGGAGTGGCGAACGTGTTCGCTCCAGCGGGACGGAGCGCCTATGAAATACCCGGTGTGAAGGGTTGTTTTTCGTATATGACCCATGAGGAACTGGTAAACTGGGTTATTACGGCAGGGGTGTACACGCTGCGCACCGGCGACCGCCGGTGGATGGACCAGTACAAAACGACGTTTTCCGCCGGTCTTCACAGCCTGATCAACCGGGACCACCCCGACGTTGTCCGCCGCTCCGGAATGATGTGTCGTGATTCCGTACTGACACGGCGGGGAGCGGAAATAACCACCTACGACAGTCTCGATATCTCGCTCGGACAGGCGCGGAACAATGCATACACCACCGTGAAACGGTGGGCGGCATTCGTTCTTCTGAAAGGGTTGTTTGACATGACGGACAACACGGAAGATGCACGAATGGCGGAGGCTGAGGCGATGCGCAGTGCCGAGGCGGTTGTCCGCAGCGCAGGAAGTGACGACAGTATTCCCGCGTTACTTGACGGCTCATCCGTTGCCGTGGCCCTGCCGGTGGTTGAAGGACTGATCTATCCGTGGGTAGCGGGTATACGGGAAGTGTATAAAGAGAGAAGCGGGTACGCTCCACTGCTCGCGTCATTGAAAAAACATGTCTCCGCCGCTTTGACAACGGAAATATGCCGGTTCGATGATGGAGGCTTGAAACTCAGTTCATCGAGTGATATCACCTGGCTGAGCAAACTGTATCTCTTCCGTTTTATCGCCACCGATATTCTCGGTATCGAGGCGGATGCCGTGTTCGGTGAATCTGATGAAGCTCAGCTACGGTGGTTGCTCGACGAGCGAAACAGTGCCTATGCCTGGAGTGACCAGTTCAGAAACGGCGTTCTTGTCGGAAGCAGGTATTATCCGAGGGGGGTAACCGCGGTACTCTGGTTGCGGGAAGGGAAAGCCCGCCAGGGTGATCTCCCGGATTGATAACAGGATGCAGGCTTGAGAATCGTTAAATTGTTCAATATACAGCATACAGCGGAGGGTAAAATGAACCGTATACAACAATGGATACCGACAGCGGTGTTGATCATTCTGTGCGCCGGAACAATGGGAATGGCTCAAACACCGGTGTCTGCCGATTCCACGGTACCGTTGGAGCGTATCGAGGCGACCATCGCCTTTCTGGAAGACAGCCAGCAGGTGGCGTCGATAATTGAACGGCTGAAATTACTTGCCGATGCGCGACGACAGCTTGACAGTGGCCCTGCAGAGGAATCGGTTGGTGGTCCGGGTGGCGTTAATCTCTTCCTGTCAATGCGAGAAACCGGTAGAAAAATGCGTTTTTTTTACCGGGAACTGATTTCTGAGATCGGGATGTTTAAAGACAGTATGCAGGGTGTCTTTCTTGTGCCCGATACCCGGGATCGGGTGTTTACTCTGCTGCTGTTCGGAGCGGCGGTACTGCTGGCAGGCCTGCTTGCAGGTACCGGCTTGTGGCGATTCGGAAGAAAATTGCTCCACGGCGGCACGCCGGACGATGGCACTCCCCGGAAAGGGGCGCGAATTACGGGGATGGTGATTACCAGAAGTGCTTTCGGGATTGGTGCCGGAGCGGCACTGCTGGTCATCGGGATACTATCGGCCGGTACGGTGTTGCAGCGTTTTTTCATCAGCTTTGCCGGGGTGTACCTGGTCTATCTGGCTATGCAGACGCTACTGTACGTTCTTTTTTCTCCTCTGCGCAGTCAACTGAGGACGATACCCTGTTCCGATACAACGGCCAAAGAGGCCGTTCGTCGACTCGCCAAACTTCTCCGGACCGTTCTGGCACTTTATCTTTTATACCTAATCACAGAAACGCTCCAGTTAATGTATTGCAGAACGGTAGTCGGAGTGTTTTCCCAGATACTCATGACGATCATACTGCCGTTGACGGTACTGCGGTTGCGGTCGCTGTACCTTCCTCCGTTCAGGCAGTTCAAGAGCAAACGGCAGACCTATCAGCGATGGTTCGCATGCATTGAATTCATCCTTGCGCGATTACCCCTGCTGCTGTTGCTGTATATGATAGTGCTGACGGGAATTTCACTGGCTGGTCCTTCCGGCACCTACCGGTTTTTCATACGCGGATCGGTTGCAACCACCGGACTCTTTCTTGCCGGAGCACTGATGACGGGGGGATGGCAAATGATCATCCGCACGGTTGCCGACACGCAGAAGAAGATACTGGCACAATACAATGATCTTCAGGATCGGGTAGCGGGAAATATCCGGGTGCTGACCATCAGCGGGTATGTGGTTATCGCTGCTGCCATGCTGGTTGTACTGGTAAGGATCTGGGGTGTCCGGTTCAGTGCGCTGCTTCATTCACCGATTCCGGTGGTACAGGCAGCCGTAAGGATTGTGGCGATTGCGGCGGGGATATGGGTGACCATACAGGCGACATATTTTATTGTCAATCGTTTTCAGAAAACGGCGCAATCACGTATGCTGCGTGCACCGGGTGCCAATCCCGTCGAGATCGAGAAACGGATTGCCACGCTTGGTGAGATATTCCGGAAAATCATCACGGTAGCTGTCTCGGTTCTCGGGGTGATCATGATCCTGGATGAACTGGGATTCGACATCAAGGCGATGGTCGCCGGTGTCGGGATCGTGGGACTTGCGGTGGGGTTCGGCGCACAGAACCTTGTGCGTGATGTCATCAGCGGCCTTTTCGTCATCTTCGAGAACAGGATCAGGGTGGGGGATGTCGCCATTATCAATGGAACCGGAGGGCTGGTTGAACAGGTCAATCTGCGCACGTCGGTGCTGCGGGGTCTTGACGGTACTGTTCATGTATTTCCGAATGGAGAAATATCATCGTTGTCGAATATGACCCATGAGTTTTCTTACTATGTATTCGATGTCGGTGTCGCGTATAAGGAGGATACCGACAGAGTTTCACAGGTGCTTCGTGAGCTCGGGGAGGAGATACGGTCCGATCCGGAGTATCGTGATGCGATTCTGGAACCGCTCGAGATTCTCGGTGTCGACGCATTCGCCGACAGTGCGGTGATTGTCAAGGCGCGTATTAAAACCGTTCCCATCAAACAGTGGTTCGTCGGACGCGAGATGAACCGGCGGATAAAGAAACGGTTCGATGAACTCGGAATCGAAATTCCGTTCCCGCATCAGACACTCTATTTCGGCGAGGCAAGCAAACCCTTCGCGCTGTCGATGAATTCCACGGGTGGACCCGGACGTGAGGAGATTGAACGGATCGTCGGAGACATACTTGACAGGAGGTCGGGAAAAAAGTGACGATGCACTACTCATGACGGTGATGGAAAAGGCTCCCGGTGTTCGGGAGCCTTTTTAATGTTCCGGTTCGGGATACCCGGTCAGGCTTTGATTTCAATCCGCTTGGGCTTCGCTTCTTCACGTCGTGGAACGGATACCTCGAGAAGGCCGTATTCGAGTTTCGCCGATATTTTATCTTTGTCGTACTCTTTCGACAGCTGAAACGCCCGGTAGTAATTGCCGGTTCGGTACTGTTTAACGACCGCATTCTCCGGTTCGCTTGTTCCATTGACACCGCGGATAATGAGTGAATCGCTTTCATCGACTTCGATGGTGACATCGCCTTTATTGACACCCGGAAGGTCGACGATGAAGAGTGCCTCGTTTTCGGAAACATAGATATCCACATCGGGACTGTATGCCGGTCCGCTGTGACGGAGCTGTTCTGCAGCGGTTGATCCGACTTCCTGCTGTTCTCTTTTTTCAATATCGGTTGTCATGGTTATCACCTCCGTTATTTGGCTTCGATGGTTATGGTTTTCGGTTTCGCATCTTCCGCTTTCGGGAGTCGAACGGTCAGAATACCGTTGCTGAAGGAAGCGAAAATCGCATTATGATCGACTTTCGTCGGAATACGCAGCGATTTTTCAAATTCCCCGACGGCCCGTTCCCGTCGCAATGCCGTCATGTTTCCGGTGGTACTCGGCTGTTCCCGTTTGCCGGAAAGGGTGAGGACACCGTCGGAGTAGGTGATGGCTACCTGTTCTCTGTTCATGCCGGGAAGTTCCGCGGTAACCGTGAAGGAATCATCATTCTCGTAGACATTCAACAGCGGATACGTGGAACCTGCGGCAGGTCTGCCGTACTGGGAGAACAATCCCTCCATTTCACGGCGCAGACGGTTCATTTCGCTTAAAAAATCTGTGTTCCAGTACATACCGGACCTCCTTTTAGTTGACGGTTATCTGAATGGTTTCACGGGATTTTTCCGTTTTCGGCAGCTTGACGGTAAGTACACCGTGTTTATAGATTGCTTTCGCGGCACTCCAGTCAACCCGGTCGCCGATCGGAATATCCCGCGCGACGTATCCGTAGCTGCACTCGTTATAGACACGGCCACGTTTTTTCTCCTCCCGTTCATGCTTCTTTTCGCCACGAATTCTCAGGATACCCTCGTGCCAGGTGAGATCGATTTCCTTTTCGTTCATACCCGGCAATTCCGCACGCACGGTAACACTTTTTTTGTCTTCCGAAACGTCGACTGACGGCTGTTTCGGGAAGTCGATGCCTGAAAAAGGAGCGGCGAGCAGGCTGAATGGGTTGCTCCATGCGCGGTTGAACCAGTCATCAGCCCACAATGACGGCGCCGCGTTTTCCTGTCTGTTCTTCCAGGGAATCAGGCTTTTCATACGACACCTCCTGTTTGTGTTGGACGGTTTGTTTGTCTGCAGCCCGAGATATTACAAATCGCATGCCAGAATTTATTCAGTTTTTTTAGCCGGAAAAAAGGGTGGGGAAATCATAGCTGTTGCAGTTTAAAACAGGGGGTATTTGATTTTAAAACAACATTATACGGTCAGAGAATCGGATTACCACAGTCAGTGGTAAACACTGCCACCATATGAATGGAACCGCTGCAACGAAGTGATGTAAATTATACGAACCCGGGATACTTTTAAGGCAGCACCAACCGGGTGGTAAAATCGGATTTATACTGGAGCACGGTGAGATGGAGAAAAAAACAAAATTGTCCCCTGAAGATTTTTTCACGGTCACTTATGGAATCAAACTGCCCGCAGGCGTTTCACCTGAACGGTTTGCTCAGGATATCGCCGAAGAGCAGACCGTCGAGATTCCTCATAAACATATCCCGCAGCAGCTGTTCGACAACGGTATTGTCGGTCAGGTCGTTACGATACTGCAGGCTGACGATGGTCGGTTCACCGTGAAAATACGGTATAGGAATGATACCACCGGATTTTCAGCACCTCAGCTGCTTAATGTACTTTTCGGAAATATTTCTCTGAAGAAGGGAATCAGAATCACCGGACTGGAGTGTTCCGAAAAGATGTACGCGGCTTTCAGGGGACCTGCATTCGGTATCGAAGGTGTCCGTAGCCTGGTAGGGGTATACGGTCGGCCGCTTTTATGCACGGCGCTCAAACCGATGGGCCTCTCGAACACCGAGTTGGCAGCCATGGCGGGAGTATGTGCCCGAAGTGGCGTCGATCTGATCAAGGACGACCACGGAATCGGCGATCAACCCTTCTGCAGGTTCGAAGACCGGGTGGCCAGAGTGTCCGAGACAATCGCCGCGGCTGATGCGCAAACCGGGAATGTTACCGTTTATTTTCCCAACCTCTGCGGGCCGCGTGAAGAGATCGAGCGGCAGGTGGAGTGTGCGGTACGTTGCGGCATCCGTGCAGTGCTTCTCGCTCCGCAACTGGTGGGATTCGACACGATTCATGATCTTGCCGAAAAATACCGCCTGGTGGTGATGGCGCATCCCGCTTTTACCGGATCACTGTTTACCTGCGCCACTACCGGCATAGTGCCGGAACTCTTTCTCGGAACGTTCTTCCGTATGATCGGTGCCGATATTTCGATTTTCCCGTCGTGGGGAGGGCGGTTTCCGTTTACCCGCAGAGAATGCACGGCAATTGCCGAGGCCTTGACGTATAATCTACCGCCTCTGAAACGTGCCCTTCCCGCACCGGCAGGCGGCATTACGCAGGACAGGATCGCCGCAATCGCCGAAGCGTACGGGAGTGAATCTGCCCTTCTGGTGGGTGGAGCTCTTCTGGGTGGATCGGATGACATGCACCGGTCGATCAGTTCGTTTCGTGATGCATTGGGAACATACTTCAAAGAGGAACGGCGAGCTCCGGAAATGCCGTTCGCAAGTTCCTGTGAAATCCGATCCCCACTCGAAGGAATGAATCGGATCAGTCCGCTGCTGAAATATGAAAATTACCATTGGAAGGGAAGGCGAACGACCGAGTACAAAACGGAAGATACCGCTGTATTCGCCGATATCCGTCGGACTGAACTGATCGGGAAATCGGGGGAGAACACTGCATTTGATCTGCGGTATTTCGAAATCGATCCGAAGGGATATTCAAGCTTCGAAAAACATCAGCACGAACATGTCATTATCGGTGTACGGGGAACGGGTGTGCAGGTTAAAAACGGAGAGCGGTTCACAATTCGTCCGAATGATATCGCGTATATAAAGTCGTGGGAACCGCATCAATTACGCAATGAAGGGACTGAATCGTTCGGTTTCTATTGTATTGTCGATCATGAACGGGACCAGCCGCAGGCAGTGGGTGGCGATGATGGTACCGGGATGCTGCGACAAGATAACGTCGATTGAAGAATCCGGTGATTTTATTGTAACAGGGCGTTCCTCCCGTAAACGGGGGAGGGGTAGGGGGATGAACTCCTATCTGCCGGTAACGGTACGGATAACTTCGTCACCCAGAGTAACGAATTGTTTCATCTGGTCCGGGGGGATCAGTCGTTTTCCCGATTCATCCAAAAACCCCCGGCGATTCCGGTAGTGCATTTCCTGATGGGCGGCCAGAACGCAGGCTCCCTCATATCCCATGGCAAGAAGGTCATCATCGAGTTTTTTACCGTCGGCGGTTACCGGAACGAGCGGGGAGTCGGGCCAACCGGTACTGCCGGTACCGATACAGACGCAGAAGTCGTGGTGGTAAAGGTAGCGCATGAATGTCTGCAGAAGATCGATGGTGGTTTCACCCGGATTGAACTCGACCGCATGGATTCCTTTCGAAGAAAGCAGCCTGGACAGGAGTTCCGGACCCTCGCTCTCCTTCATCCACTCGTCGGTGTCGTTGAAGGAACAATGAAAGCAGGGAATACCTCCGGCTTGCAGGATCACCTGTTTTGCCTGAAGCAAATGAATCACCGGTTCTCCAGATATGAATACCGAAGAGTATGGTGCCTGTTCCAGCAGGTTGCGTAAAATGGCGACACATACCGATTGCCGCTCCGCGGGATCGCTGTTGAATCCGATTTGCCCGAACAGTACCCGGAGAAGAGGTTCAGATGCGTCCGATTCCGTATCCCGTGCGAGGAGAAAATCGTAGAGCGCGAGTACGACATGCTGGGGATATACCGAAGATTTCGCATAGGTTGAACGGATGGTGCCGTAGTCGAGCATGCGTGACATTTCGTGCTGAATGAGAACGGTATTGATTATGTCAATCAATTTCCATATGTTATCCTGGGATGCCTTCCAGAGCGACGCCAGGAGGTTACGGGAATCACTGTTGAGTAAGGGTGGAAACCGAAGCGCCGTTCCCACCAGCCGGCAAAGATGCTCCTCGGCTGACTGGTGATGCCTCACGGTATGATGATGTTCGAAACTGCATCGGATCGGCAGTGCGATATTGTAGAGCGGATAGATGTGTCTGCTGCGGCAGCTCGAGTCGAATTCTTTGAATCCGTCAACCGAAAGACCATCATTGATACCCAGAACGGCAATGGTTTGATCAGCGGCGGATCTTACCAGATCGTCAACCGAAGAATAGACGCTGAATGAATGGGGCGTCTGAACATGCATATTACAAAGATGCATCGTGATGTTCCCCGTGATAATTGACAATAAGTAGTATTCCGGAGCCGTTCCGGATCGCAATGGAACACCCGTTCCCGGTTATGGGGTAACGGCACTCCCGGTTCGAACAAAAAATAATTTTCGCGTAACTGCTCAGGAATCCAGAACTGGTGAAACTTCTCTGCTGCGTGGTCTGGAGTCGGAATACCCGAGCTGGTATCATCTGGTTCATGGTAAATATGCAAAATTCCGATGCTGAATTAAAAAAAATCGAGCCGTTGTGTGGTGGTTGCCGACGGTTTCGTACTGATGGTTACTCCCGAGGTTGCATCCGGTAGAGCACCATGTGATCCAATTCGGTTTTCTTTATTGAAATGCATCCCGCATTTCGGGCGTATTTTTTTATAGTATCGTGACTGAGCCGGTGAGAAAGCGGAGGGCCGGCCGTTTCTTCACGATAGGGCCATTCAAGAACAGCGATCCGCGATGTCGCGATACGGTTGGCTTCCTGCAGCACTAAAAGCGGATCGTCACTCTCGTGCAGCACGTGACCGAGAAAAACAAGGTCGAATGATTTATCGGGAAACGGCAGTTGTTCTGCGGTGCCTTCCTGAAATCGTGCATTAAGTACCATATCAGAGGAGGCTTTCACCATACGCGGATTTTTATCGATACCGGTCACATTGAGATTTCTCAGAGCGAATGCTTCGGCGAAAATGCCGCTCCCGCAACCGACATCGAGTACTCTGGTAATGAATATCTGTTCCAGACAAAGTTCGACTACCCGTTCCAGATCGAGCATTTTTACCCGTTCCGGTGCACGGAGTTTCGTGATATCACCTTTATAGACCCGTTCGTCCATGTAAGCCGCCTGACGTAATGATAATTGGCATCCTGCAGGAGAACCTGCTCGTTTACCTCTGCCCCCGAAAACTGTGATTGTATAAATTTCCGATTCCCGACGGAATGCAGGGTTTTGGGGGTAATGGTACCACATTTACCGAACGACTGCAATATTGTTCTACGAAGGGATCGCAGTATCCGGAAAACCGGGTATCAGAGGCGGCATAACGGTTTTTTTGTTCTTTTCCTGAAAAACAGTTATTTTTGTAATTTGGACTGTCCGATATTCCTTAAATTGAACCGAGGTGAAAGGAATGCCCGCAGATATCCCGGTAGGATTGAGTAAGACGGGTGGTTGATTTTCCGATGTCGAGGTTTACTGCAACGTCTGTTGTAACAATATGTTATAGTTGTTATACCTGCTTTGCCGAGGAGTAACGGTTGTATCAACGGAAGAGCGCTTTTTTTCAGCCATCCGTAACGGAATGCTCAGGCAAACCATCCATTCGTGTTTTCACAGGGGATAAAAGCTTTTGAGTACGCTGCAAATCGGGTCGGTTATCAAGGAAACAGAAACATTGAGTATTTCCAGTCAACAGTTGTTCGGGGATTTCGTTTCATCGCTACCCCGATTTCCCGAAAAAATGTCCAGAGAGCAGTTCTATCCGACCGTTTACCGGGTGATGTATCTATCCCGCCAGATGGATGAAAAATTCAAGGAACTGTTCAGAAAAGGGTATGTCAAAGGCACGGTGATTCTCTGTGCTGGTACCGAAGCGACCAGTGCGGGAATGAGTATTCCGTTCAGACCGGGGAAGGATATTATATCGATGCTCCATCGTGATCTGGGGGGGCATCTCGTTCAGGGGGCGACACCACTCTCATTGATGTGTCAGTATATGGCGAACGCGAACAGTCCGACCCATGGCCGTGAAGGTAATGTTCATCATGGCAATGCCGCTGTTCGTCGACTGCCCATGATCAGTCACCTCGGTGATATGCTCGCTCCGGCGATGGGTGCGGTATGGGGTGCGCGACGCAACGGTGAAAAGGTGTTCGGTATTTCCGTGGTCGGTGACGGCGGCAGCAGCACCGGTGATTTTCATGAGGCGCTCAATATAGCTTCGGTTCGTAAAATTCCACTCCTGTTTGTCGTCGAGAACAATCACTATGCCTACTCCACACCGACCCGTTATCAGTACCATTGCGACCGACTCTCCGATCGTGCCACCGGGTATGGTATCGATGGCCTGACCGTCGACGGTACCGATGCGTGGGAAGTATACAACGCCGTGTGTGATATGCTGCTGGCGATGGCCGATGACTCGATGCCGCGGTTGCTCGAATGCATGACGCTGCGCCTTGAGGGACATGCGGTATACGACAAGGCGGAATATGTTTCCGCCGCCGAACGTGAAGTCTGGATGCGACGGGAGCCGATCGCCCGTGCACGCAACGAATTGAAGGCATGCGGATACAGCGAGGAGCAGATCGTCACCATCGAGACGGAAATGAATGACCTTGTCGCGGAGACAACGCGTGAAGCGTTGACCTTCGGCAGGCCTTCCTATACGGCGCATATCGGGCCGACCTACGCGCCGGCTGTGCCGGTGAAACTCCTTCCGCCGTTTCGTCTGGTAAAGTCCCGCAACATCAATGCGGTCAATGCGGCACTCGACTATATCCTCGAAAATTTTCCTTCGGCTGCGATTGTTGGGCAGGATGTCGGTGTTTACGGATCGGCATTTAAAACGTGTAAAGGATTATATGAAAAATACGGTGCCGAACGGGTGTTGGACATGCCGATAGCCGAATCGGCCACGGTGGGACTCTGTCTCGGAGCATCACAAACAGGTACGCTGCCGATAATGGAGTTCCAGTTTGCCGACTTCGCCACCGAAGCGGTTACCCAGCTTGGGCTCAATACGGGAACATGGTATTTCCGGACCGATAAGCCTGCACAAGTTCTCTTCAGAATGCCCTGCGGCGGCGGAATAACACTGGGGGCCTTCCATTCCGGTGAGTTTGAAGGGCTCTGGTCGCGTTTTCCCGGACTCAAGCTGCTCTACCCGGTAACACCACAGGAGACTTTTGAAGCCCTGGTAGCGGGATTTACCGATCCGAATCCGTGTATTGTATTTGAACATAAACTGCTTTACAGCGGACGTCAGGGTCCGATTGATTTCAACGGTGATGTTTCCCGTTTGCTGCAACCCCGTCGCCATGTCGAGGGAAACGATCTGACCGTCGTCGCATTGGGGGCTATGGTTGAACAGGTACTCGGAATTGCCGCCCGTGGGGAGTATTCACTCGATGTATGGAACCCGTTTGTGGTAGCTCCGCTCAATGTCGACCCGTTTGTTGAATCGGTGCGGAAAACCGGCAGACTGCTGGTGGTACAGGAAAGCGGTGCAACAGCCGGTATCGGCGATCAGATCATTTCGCGTATCTGCCGGGAGGCGCATGATGCATTACGCTGCGCACCGCGCCTGATAGCTGCTCCCGATGCACCGGTACCCTTTGCAAAGGAACTTGAGTCAAAACATCTTCCGGACGAAACCAGAATTTTAAACGATATAGCAATATTGATCGGAGATAAGTGTGAGTAACGACGTTTTTCAGACGGTTCTGTATCTGCCTTCGCAGGCTGCTGCTGAAACCGAGGCGACTATTGTCAAATGGCTCGTAGGTGAAGGTGAAGCTTTTACGAAAGGTCAGCAGCTGGCTGAAGTGGAAAGCGCCAAATCGACCTTTGAGTTTGAGGCGCCTTGTGACGGAACGGTGAAGTCACTTCTGGTTGCCGAAGGCGCGACAACGCCGTTCGAAGAACCGGTCATTTCGATTGAAACAGCGGATCAATCACTCAAACAGGAGATACCTTCCGCAGCAGCAGCCCCTGCGGCAGTCGAAACACCGAAAATGGATATTCCGCCGGTATCGACCGGAAGCAGTGCCGTAACCGGTAAAAGGGTATGCATGCTCGGTATCGGTTCGTATCTTCCCGAACGGGTGGTGAGCAACAGAGAACTGCTGGTGGAACATACCGATATCAATGAGGAGTATATTTTCGGCGTGACCGGTATTCGTGAACGACGATGGGCGAAGCCCGAACAGAAACCCTCCGATATGGCGTATGAGGCATCGAAAATCGCCATCGAACGGTCGGGACTGAAACCTTCCGATATCGACTGCATTATCGTTTCGACTGCTACTCCCGATGTGGTGATGCCCTCCACCGCATGTATTCTGCAGGAAAAACTGGGTCTCCGTGGCGCGCCTGCGTTTGATCTCAATGCCGCCTGCAGCGGGTGGGTGTACGGGTTGACTGTTGCCAAAGGACTGATTTCTTCGGGGATTGCGAACAATGTGCTTGTCACCGGCGTCGAAATGCAGTCACGGCTTCTCGACAAAAAAGACCGAAATACCTACTTTCTTTTCGGGGATGGTGCCGGAGCGACGGTATTATCCGGAACACACGACGGTCATCTGATCAAAAATGAGATTCTCTCCGCCGACCCGGCGGGTATCAAAATGGCACGACGTGAATTTCCCGGATTCGAGGTACCCCAGAACAGCGGTGAGGTCGATCCGTGGATTCGACTTGACGGACGGGCACTTTTCCGCTTTGCCACCGAGAGCTTCTCCGCCATGATCCGCGAACTCATTATCAAAAGCGGATGGCAGCCGGAAGACGTCCGCTGGGTGGTACCGCATCAGGCCAACGGCCGCATTTTAAAAGCGGCGGCGCAGAAGAGCGGCGTTCCGTTCGAGCGTTTCTATCTGAATATTGACAAAGTTGGAAACACTTCAAGTGCGAGTGTTCCGATTGCACTTGCCGAAATCGAACGGGGACTCCAGAAAAAGGATCAGATCGTTTTCTGTACGGTCGGTGCCGGAATTACCGTTGCGGGTATCTCGATAGAGTGGTAACACGGTGTGGCTGCCCCTGCCGAAAAATCGTCATCCGCATCACCGGTCACCTCCGTTCATCGGCATCCTGCTTCCGAACATGATGTACTGAAAGGACATCGCAGCCGCCTGCGTGAGCGATACCGTAAAAACGGTATCGACTCGCTCCATCCTCACGAAGTACTGGAGTTGCTTCTAACCTATGCGATTCCCCGCAAAGATACGAAAAAAATCGCCCGTGCGCTTTTGCGCCGGTTTAAAAACATAAGCGCAATAATTAATGCCCCGATGGAATCTCTTGCATTGGTGGAGGGAATCGGTTCATCCAGTGCGGAACTGCTGACACTGGTGCGGGACTTGCTCGCTTGGTGTCTCAAAGAAAGATATGAACAGGGAAACGTCATTTCACATCGTAAGGATGTCGAAACCTATCTTCGCGTTTTCTTCGGCTATCGCGGCGATGAATACGTTGCTGCGCTGTTTCTGGATGTCGCCAACAGGGTACTGCAAACGGAAATTATCGCCGAAGGAACGGTCAATCAATGCACCCTCTATCCGCGGGTAATTTTCGAGAAAGCACTCAGATATCATGCATCGGCAATCATTCTCGCGCACAATCATCCCGGTGGAACCGCGTCCCCCTCGGAAAGTGACTGGGCGGTAACCGGACGGATTTTCGCTGCCGGGAAACTGTTTGATCTGCCGTTGCTTGATCATATCATCATTTGTTCCGATACGGTCGTAAGTCTTCGCGATCTGTCGCGATGGCCCGGATCCAAAGGATAACACCTATGTCGCGTATCTTTTTTCCGTCTGGCGCAGCTCTCGGCACACGGGGTCGTCCACGGTTTCCTGCGATGACTACGATTCTAACGCTTCTGGTTGCAGGTCTGGTTGCCGGCAGTATCGTACCCACGGCGGGAGCTTCACTTTCAGGACAGGTGAGAAACGGTCAGAACGGAAGACCGGTTGCGGGAGCCATGGTTGAAATCGAAGGCAGCGGAAGGATGGTGCTGAGTGATTCATCCGGTGCCTTTTTCTTTGATTCTGTTGCTGCAGGTTCGATCAACCTGCTCGTTTTCGCCGAAAATATGGAACCGCGTACTCTCAATGACGTGTTTATCAGCGGCAATGCGGAGAAACGGATCGACATCGAACTCAATCACCAGCTGGTATCGCTCGATACAATCAAGGTGCGGGGGACGGCGTTCCGTAAGGCGCCCGATATGGCTGCTTCCACGAAAACAATGACCTTCGATGAGATACTCCGTTCTCCGGGAGCACTGGTTGACGTGCAGCGGGCGGTACAGAATCTGCCGAGTGTTTCATCGGCGGGTGACAATACCAACGAAATCATCGTTCGCGGCGGCAACCGGGGTGAAAACCTCGTGATTATGGACAACATTGAACTGCCGAACCCGAACCATTTCGCCGATCAGGGGTCGGGAGGCGGGGTCGTGTCACTTATCAATCCGCTGCTGGTCAAGGGGCTCACTTTCAGTGCCGGTGCCCCTCCGGCACAATACGGCGGAAAAGCTTCGTCGGTCCTCGATGTGAAACTGCGCGACGGCAATACGGCAATAGTGCTCGGCGGAGTTGATGTGGGTATGGCGGGAGCGGGAATTCATATGGAAGGACCGCTCTGGAAGAATGCCAGCTTCATGGCATCGGCAACCAAAAGCTATCTCGGCATGTTCGCTCATTTCGCCCGCACGACCGCGGTACCCGACTACTGGGGCGGTCAGGCGAAGCTCGCCCAGAAACTGGGAAGTCACAAACTGTCGGGAAACTTTATTTACGGAAGGAACGGTATCACCATTCAGAATGCGGCGGAGGATGCGGGGACCGACGGTGATCATGTGGATGCGGGAGGCATCATCTACGCTTCCGGATGCAACTGGGAGACCGACTGGAGCGACCGTCTTTCGTCGGTAACGACCGTTTCCGCGGTGGGCAACAGTTTCGACCGTCTTGAATATTCCGATACGTCGATGAGTGGCGGCGATATTCCCGATACTTTCTTTGTCAATAACTCGATCGAACGGGAACAGGTGCTGAAAACGGTCTGGTCGCTGCAGGTGGGGGAGAAGGGACTGTTGAGCGCCGGGGTAAGTGCGAAACGGTGTGATTTCGATGAAGCTATGCGCGATCTTTCACCGGCGGAAAACGGATTTGACACGATGGTAACGTCTCTTGACGGTATCGGCTACAAATGCGGTGTTTTCGCTTCGGGTATTCTCTACCCGGTCGATCGTCTGAAAATCATACCGGGACTGCGGTGTGATTATTTCACCTTCAACAGAAGCTCGACGGTCGCTCCCCGTCTCGGGCTGGTATATTCAGCCGGTGCCGATATCGACATTACCGCTTCGGGTGGCCTGCAGTATCAGGAACCCGATTACGCGATGCTCGCCGCTGATCCCGGGAACCGCTCGATGAAACCCCGGCGGGTTGCCACCGGTATCGCCGGAGTTGAATACGCATTCACCGAAATCGCCGCCCGATGTGTCGCGGAACTGTTCTACAAGAACTACCATAATACGCCAGTCCCCTATGCCCTCACTACCGCCGATCCTCTCGACGAGTCGGATCGCTGGTTGTCGAATGGAAGCGGCTACAGTCTCGGTATTGAACTTTTCGCGACTAAAAAACTGACCGATCATTTTTTCGGTTCCGCCGCCGCTTCCTTTTCCCGTTCATGGCAGCGTGATCCGCGTGCCGGTCATTCGGGTGAATGGCTGCGGGGTGAATACGATTTCCGTACGATGATCACACTAACCGGCGGGTATAAAATTGATCTTATAGAAAAAGAGTGGTACAAGCGAATGCACGACCACTGGTGGCTTGCGGCACTCTCACCGGTGTTTCCTCTGGCCGACCGGGTCGAACTTTCGGCGAGATGGCGATATCTCGGCGGTCGTCCGAGGACACTCTATCTCGACGAAACCGGTGACGAACTGGGAGATTACGGATATCTCGACGCGGAATATCCCGACTATCATCGTCTTGATCTGCGTTTTGAACGCCGGTTCGGGTTTGGTTTTCTGCAGATGATATACTATTTTGATCTTCAGCATGTGTACAGTCGCTGGAAAAAGAATATCTGGTCATACATGTATTCGCGGATACGTCGAACCGAAACACCGGTGTACCAGTTTCCGTTCTTCCCTGCAGGAGGAGTGATCATTGGATTTTAGACCCGGATTGTCGTGGGAGTTTCTCTCCCGTGAAGAAATTGAGGAGAAATCGGTTCGTGCACTCCGCAATCATATACGGCATGTCAAAGAGTATTCCGAATTTTACCGGACACATCTCAGCGGGGTAACTCCCGATGATATCACGGATATCGCGGATATCGCCGAACTGCCATTTACCACACGGGAAGAACTCGCCGCTCACTCCTCACGCTTTCTGGGCGTGCCCGCACCGCAGGTTGTGGAAACGGTTATTACGGGAGGTACCGGTGGGGCACCGCTGCCGTTTATTTTCACTGCAAGCGATCTTGAACGTATCGCCTACAATCATGCGCTTCATTTTCACGGTACCGGTATTACCGAACGGGATCGTATCATGCTGCTGCTGAGCCTCGACCGGTATGCTCTCGAAGGTATGGCACATTATCGTGGAGCTGTCATGACCAGCGCGAATAGCATGCGTGTCGGTATCGGTGTGACGGAACCCGAAGAACTGCGAAACAATCTTCGATTTTTCAGACCGACCGTTCTGATCGGAAACCCTTCTGTGCTGCGTGCCGCAGCGCTTGATTGCGAAGAAAAAGGTATCACTACCGCCGGAAGTCCGGTTGCAAAGCTGGTGTGTACCGATGAAGGAGTGTACACCCGTGAACTGAAATGCAATGCGATGGCACAGTCGATTGCCGCGCTCTGGGGAGCCGAAGTGTTTTCCCTGTATTCCACCACCGAGACGGCGGTCGCCTATGGGGACTGTCCGGTGCACAGTGGATTACATGCGCATCCGGAACTGGTCTATACTGAAATCGTCGACGACGATGGAAAACCGGTACCCGACGGTACCATCGGTGAACTGGTTGCGACACCGCTCGGTGTCGAAGGCGTACCGCTCCTGCGGTATCGTACGGGGGATATGACGTTTAAAGTACCGGGAAACTGTTCCTGCGGAAGAAACTCCTGCAGAATAGGTCCTATTCTCGGACGAAAATCCCAGCTTTTCACCTGCAACGGGACGGTCGTCTATCCGTTGCCGCTCACCAATGCGCTCGATTCAGTAGAGGAGGTCAAAGATTATCTCGTCATTCTGGAGAATGACAGCGGACGGGCCGATTCGGTGACCATTCAAGTGGCTGCACCGCCAGCTGCTCTTCAGAAAATCTCGGCTGCGATTCACGAGGCGACCGGTGTGCATCTGCAGACGCTGGTGTCGAACATCCCGACTATTCAGTCGCTTCGCAAAGGCAATTCAAAAAAAATACCGATTCTCGACCGGAGAGAATCACGACAGAAAGTACCGGTCTGACCCGGCAATACCCTCTCCATAGAAGCTCCACGAAATTATAATGCACAGTAATCCGGTTATCGTTATACCAACGTACAATAACGAGCGAACGATTGTCGAGGTGGTCAGGGGAACGATCTCCATCGGGATTCCGGTGGTGGTGGTCAATGACGGTTCCACCGATGCCACCGGCGGACTGCTCGGTGAGATGGAAGCGATAACGCTGCTTTCTTTTTCAGAAAACCGCGGAAAAGGTGCCGCTTTGCGAACCGCATTTGAATGGTGTCTCGAACACCGCTATACACATGCGATCACCATGGACGGCGATGGCCAGCATCTGGCGGAAGATATCCCGATTTTTCTCGATAAAATCACCGAAGATCCCAGGGCACTATGGATAGGGGATCGCCTGCTGCCGGTCGACGGGAGTATTGCACAACCTTCCCGCTCCCGTTTCGGTCGAAGGTTCGGTGCTTTCTGGTACCGGTTCTATACCGGACTTTCGATCCGGGATACGCAGTGCGGGTTCCGGGTATATCCGCTGGTGACGTTCGCGACTACCGGATGCCGGAGGGATCGTTTCGAATATGAAATCGAGGCACTGATTTTAGCCGCCTGGCGGGGTATTCCCGTAAAAAGTGTTCCGATACATCTGCTGTATCAGGCGCCCGAAGAACGGGTGTCGCACTTCAGACCGGTACGGGATTTTCTGAGAATAAGTAAAGTGAATTCTCGGGCCGCAATAACCCGTATTTTTTTCCCGTCACAACTGCTCGATGCACCCGGATTGAGTTTACGGGAGAAAGTTGTCGCTCTGGTCAAACATGAACTGCGCGCCCACACCTCTCCACGAAAAGCGGCGTTTTCACTCTCGCTCGGTGTATTCATGGCGGTTTTTCCCATTCACGGATTTCAAGTTATTTCACTTATCGCGCTCACCTATCTGCTGCGCCTCAACCGTCCGCTGGCACTTGTCGGCGTGAGTGTTTCGTCGGCACCGCTTATTCCCTTCTGGATTGCCGCGGGAATCGGTGTTGGTAATCTGCTCATTCCCGTCTCGGTGGCGGTCCCTCTAGCGACGGCACTTGAATCGAAACTTCCCGTTTTCATGCATTCCTGGCTTCGCAACCTTCCGGTGGCAGGCGTTTTTGAAGGGGTGATACGCTGGTTTCTCGGATCAATCGTACTGGCGGTCATTGCCGGTGTGGTTACCTACGGAATCAGTTTCCCGCTGATAACAAAAGTGAGGGGAAGAAAACGAAAAAAGCATCCCCCTAAACAGGAACCCCCTTCGGTTCATTCATAAATAAGTATCCGGGAATCGGGTATTTCAGTTTTCTTTCTGCAGGGGAATTTCAGGAAAAAATATCGGAATCTGTTCAACGAGCGCTTCCGGAATGGGAAACGCGACAAGCATTGAAGCGAGACTGGCGGTTTCAACGGTCCATTTGTCCGTTTTTTCCGGCAATCCAAGTGGTATCGGTTTCTCACAGGTGGTATCATCGAGGACGACTATCGAGTCCGGATCGGTTGATGTATCGAGGATGTGACAGTCATTACCGGTAAGAAATATCGAGTCATCGGTTGCCTCCCAGGTCCCCTTGCTGCTGTACAGCAGCTTGTCGGCCCGTTCGATTAACTCCAATGAGTAGCTTTCATTGTTTTTAATTTCAAGCCAGATATTGAGTGTATCGGTAGTGATACCGGGAACCGGAGGTAAGGCATAGTGCCAGGTTCCTGTCGCGGAGGTTTCGGGAGGATTCGTATCCACCGGATCGTTGCATGCAGTGATAACAATAAATGCTGCTGGCAGTAGCGATAAGCTAATGAATTGTCTCAACATACTGCACGAATCCTTTCACTCGTCATCCCTGTTGACAGCTTATCCTATCTGTTTCATCAGAGGCAAGAATAGTTCATTTTATCGGACGGTACCGGTACCGGGATACTGCGGATATATCGGTAAAACTTTCAGGTTTCTTTGCACGGTGGTATTTTGGTACACCATTATCAGATGGTTCAGTACCTGCCGGCACCGGTTTTCAGTTTCCGGTCTCCGAAAGATAAAATACATTTATCGACCATACCAAAGACAAAATGTGCTGACGGGTTGACTAAGAGATTAACTACAACAAACGGAAAGGGAAACGGGTGTGAACCATGAAAATTATCGGGGTTAATGGAAGTCCGCATAGAGACGGCAATACTGCTTTATTACTCAGGACCGTGTTGGAGACAATCGAAAATGAGGGGATTTCCACGGAATTGATTCTGGTCGGTGGTACAGCGATCAGAGGATGTACCGCCTGCTACCAGTGTGGAAAGAACAAAAACCGACAGTGCACTATGAAAGATGACGGTTTCAATGAAATATTCAGGAAGCTGGATGAAGCCGATGGATTCCTTCTCGGTTCACCAACCTACTTTGCCGATATCACGCCTGAAATGAAAGCGTTGATCGATCGTGCGGGGTTCGTTTCCCGGGCTAACGGCCAACTGTTTCGTCATAAGGCTGGTGCCGCAGTGGTAGCGGTGAGGAGAGCCGGCGGGATGCATGCCTTTGATTCAATAAATCATCTCTTTCAGATATGCGGAATGTTTACTGTCGGATCGAGCTACTGGAACATTGGATTCGGCCGTAAACAGGGAGAGGCAGCACAGGATGCCGAGGGTATGACAACGATGCAGGATCTTGGTCGTTCAATGGCGTTTCTGGTAAAAAAATTACACACTTGAATACACTCTACGTTATCGGGATCCCGAATTTTTCACTCCGATTTTAATCCGGTGAACGCGTCCGCCATCAAGGAGTATCCCGTTGTCTCCGGTGATTTTCACAACACCGAGATAGGTTCCGTTGCCGACGACTCTGCCGTTGTGGTTGACTCCGTTCCAGAAAACCGTTTCCGCCGAGGAATACCCCGCCTTATCCGGTGGCCATTCCAACTGCGCCACCAATGAACCGACTTTATCGTAGACGACCAGGTTGACCCGGAACAGAAGCAGTCCTCTTCCATGAACGAACGGGTCGACCCGGATACCGAACGCTTCTCGCAACGGATCGAACGGATTCGGTCCGGCGGTGACAACGAAGTGGGGATCAACGGTGAGCACTTTCACCTGAACCCTGCGGTTTGCCGGATTGCTCTGTAGAACACCATTCACCTCCGCTACACCCGCGGCTGGATTGATGAACGCCGAATCGCCCGGCATCGGGTATTGTGCATCGGATACCGGTGAGGTGATGATAAAGACGGCCGAGCGCTCCTGCTGCCGTACGATCTGCAGATGCGGTATCCACTGATCGTCGTTTCCCGGACGGGTGATGACAAGCGGCGTACCTGAAGGAATTGTCGGTACCGGTTCCGAGAAGGTGACCGTGAGCGTATCGGGTCTGCTGGCGACGGAATCGTACGGTGCGGGATGAAACTCGGCGCTTGTGAGTACCGCGGCGGCGCTGTCGGTGCAGTTGCCGCTTTGCGTTGCAGGGGAAGGTCCGGTAAGGGAGAGCCGGAAACTCATGACACCGCTGGTGGCAACCGGGAGCGATTTCGCGACGGCAGCCGCGAAGTCGACGCTGACAAGTGTACTGTCGTCTGAACCGTACACCAGTTGCGATCCCGAAATGCCGGAGGCGGAAAGGCTCTGTATCCAGCCGATCATCAGCGAACACTGTTCCCGGTCGAGCGGCCGGTCAAACCTGAATGATACCGTATCGACCACTCCGTCGGCATTGCGGTCCGAATACCACGAGTCAATAACCTTCGGTGCAGCTTTCCTGATCAGAATCGATACCGCGCGGTTGAGCCGGTGCGCATGATTTGAGAACTGATCGGTAAGTGGACCTTCGGGAGCGATCCGCAGACTGTCGCCTGCAACGGGGGTGTGGGTAGTTGCTTCGGTGATCACGACGATCGTGTCGAGTCGTACGGAGAAGGACGTTACGGTTAACGGAATTTCTTCTCCGGCGGAGGTTTTGAGAATAAGCGACGGTCCGGCAATGTTCTGCTCGTCAACGGCTTCCGAGAAGGTGAGGTAGAAAGTGTCGGGACCTGCTTCGGTACGTTCCTGCATCAGCGCGCTCATCAGCAGCGGGCCGACACTGTCGGCGATATCGAAACGGGTGACGTCGTGCGGTTGCTGAAAGGTGGTATCGAAAATGTAACTGGTGCCGAGGCTCGTGGTTCCCTTGAAAATGGTGGTCAGCGGATCGAAGGGCACGGTCGGTACGGCGGTGATATGCCGGGAATCTGCCGGATCGGGAGTAAGTCCGCTTCCGGGGGTAACTAGGCGCCGGTAGGTATTGATTGGTTCCGGCCAGAACAGGACGACAGAATCGGGCAGTTTGACCAGCGGGTTGGTATAGTAAATTTCCGCTCTGTTAACCTGACCGATACCGTTATCGGCATAGAAGGCGGCGGCGACCACCGGATTAACCACCAGATCCGGTTTCGGTGGCTTGGTGATGGTGAATGAAATCTGACCGCGCTGTGTCGGATCGGACAGCAGCTGAAAGGTGATAGTGTAGAAACCGGTTTCAAGTCCGGTCATCGCGGTGGTATCGAGGGTGATCACGTTGCTGCCGTCGGAAATGTAGATCCCGCCGTAGGAAAGACCGGTGGAAAGCTGCGTCGATTCGGTAAACTGCGGTCCTTCAATAAAGAACGCCACTTCGGCGTTGATGGTATCGATATCACCTTCAATCGCACCGCAGGAGAGGTTGCTTCTGGAGATCCGCTCGAAAATGTCAAACTGCATCTGTCCATCGGCGGGAATCGATTTGGTCCAGAACATGCGGGTGGAGGTGGTGAGATTGATGGAGGTCAGTATGCGGAAGCTGGAACCGGGCATGTTACGTTCACAGAAAAACATTTTAAAATCGTAGGTGTGACCGGCAGTAAGACCGAGGGTATCGAGATTCACCGATCCTTCCATAGGGTTGTGAATGCCTCCCAGATCGACGACCAGCTGATTGTTGATGAATACCCATACGTCATCGTCGCCGCGAAAGTAAAAGGTCTGTCCTCTCAGGTACTTGAACTGGGCGTCGACTTCAACGGTGAAATAGTAATTGTGCTCACTGCCGCTGTCGTCGACACCTGTATCGTAGCGGGGATTAGGGACGGTATTGTTGTCATCAAGATAGTGGAATCCATCGGCGGGGAAGAAGAATCCCGTGTCGTATTCAAAAAGACCATCACTGTTTTTTTTCAGTTCAAGATCGTAACATTTTGCATTAGTATACTGTCCGGTCACAGTTTCGGTGGTAAACCAGTTGAAGTTGTCCACCAGACAGGGGGTAGAAGGGTCGAGCACTGGACGCTCATTCGCATTTAGCTGCGGCTCAAGCATCCCGGGTATGGGAGCCCCCCAGTCTCCTTCCTGCCAGCAGCCCGTATTGGTGGAGTTTTTCCCCTGTTCCCAGAATCCCCCGAAATCCGGATGGGTGCTGTCGTAATCACGCAGGGTGGTTCTCAGTGAGATGGTTCGTTCACACGGTGCGGAATAATTCGGAAACGTGGAATACACTTCGGGTGGGCCCAGAGGGGGAGGTGATGGAAGAACCCAGGCGGTATCACTTGTCTGAAATGCCGACGACAGGTCGATGAATCCTCCGTCGCCCATACCGATCGAAGAATACAGTGTACTGTCAAATGAATTCATGAATTTGACCTGGACTGAATCAACTGCGCCGAAGTAGGCGTATTTAAACCACCCGCATCGTGAACTGCTGGTATCCATAATCATTTTCGGGGTGCCGCAGCCGTCTATAACCACACGTGGCGCACCGACACTCCAGGCACTGAGGAAATAAATGAATTTCGCTTCATCAGGAGGCCGGGCAGTGATAACCGGAGGTGAGGTTGAATCCTCGATGGAGATCCAGATATCTTTTGTACCTTGGGGAAATTTTCCGAATACGGTATCAATATTGAAACTCAATTCACGTTCAACCCATCCCTGCCATGTATCGGGTCCGCAAAAAGAAGCGATTCTAGCTACGAAAACAGATGGTTGGCTGAAGGAATAATAGAACCATCCGCCACATTCCGGAAAAATGGCTTTGCCCGGTGACCAGTTTAATCCTGCACCGGGATCGCCCTGCAACAGGAGGGAATCCTGATGTCCGGCGCAGGTGTCGTTTCTCCAGGGGTTAAGAATGTGAATTGTCAGATTAGTCTGAGCACTGCTTTCGGAGAGTGAAAGGAGTGGAAACAGAAACAGAAGGATCAGAACGGAAAACGGGTAGAGTCGCATAGGGGAAATATAATCAATAAACTGCGAGACATCTCCGATTCCGGACTGTTTTCTGAAGGGGAATCGGGAAAATTTCCTCCAGGTTATCTTAAAATGAACGGGTGTCGGATATTCAACCAATGAGCAGGTATTTCAGTGAGTGTGCAATTCTGCCTTGGAAAATTCATGAGTTCACGAAGGTATTGTCGATTTAAATTTCCATCGGTATACTTATCGAGATGTCGGCAAGTATTCTCAATCCGGTGGAAACGCGGTGAAAATTCTGATTGTTGAAGACAGCAATACATTACGTTATATCATGGTAAAACTCCTGAAGGAACTCGGATATACCGAGATATCCGCCGTTGATTCCGCTGAAGCCGCCATTCCGCTTCTGCAGAATTCGGATTACGATCTTCTGCTTCTCGACTGGAAACTGCCGCAGCTCAGTGGTCTGGATCTTCTCAAACAGATCAGAGCCGTGCCGAAATTCGCCTCTCTTCAGGTTATTATGGTAACGACCGTTCATGAACGTAAAAGTATACTGCAGGCGGTCCAGACCGGTATACAGGGATACATAATCAAGCCACTCGATATCAAGGTACTCGGTAAGAAATTGAAAGAAGTGGAAGGTACTATCGCTACCCGTGGATCCTGATGTCACTTCTTCCGCATTGTTGCAACCCTTTTTAATACACCGAAAGTAATTTTATCAGAATGAGATATTTTGCATCGATGCAACAGCCAAAAGAACCGTCCGGTTCAGTTTCTGCTCTACAACCGATCGGTGTTGTGGAGCCGGATCCGATATCAACAGGGTTAAGATGATATGAATCAGTATATTGAGGAAGCCGGAGCGATTGTTCTCCGCAAGAATAATGGAAACACCGAAGTGTTACTAATTTTTTCCAAAAAAAAGCCCAGAATCAGAATTTTCCCGAAAGGCCATATTGAACCCGGAGAAACACCGGCAGAAGCAGCCGGGCGTGAATTGCTCGAGGAGGCCGGGATTGAAGGAGAACTGCTTGGCGAAGCCGGGGTAGTAACCTATGAATTCAGGGAAAAATGGTATCGGGTGATCTACTTCTTTTTTCGCAACCAAATCTGCCGTTCAGAAGGGGAATCGGGGCGTTCTCCCGAATGGTTTTCACTTAAAGATGCCAGTAATGCATTGTCTTTCAATGAATTACGGCAGTTAATCACAGCCCCTTCAATTGAGCGATTCCAGTTCTAATCCTCAATTCGAACCTCGTGAATAGTCACTTTTAAGGTTGATATCCACCTTCGCTCCTGATATAATTAATAGAATGCCTTTTCGATCATCAATGCACATGGCAGTCGAGTGATGTACACTACCTATGCTCTTCGTGCGTTACATTTGTATCATCACTTTCCTGTCAACCCCTTAAATCTCCGTAATCCGGTCGAGTGTGTTACTTTCGGTTTGCCGGATAGCTGAATGGAATCGAAACGGGTGTCAATTTACACCTTAACGGAACTATTGAATGACTACTCATCAGCTTGTCAAAATACCGCTCGATCAATTGCGTCCGGGAATGTTCGTCGGAAATGTGTTCAACGACCGGGGGGTCTTGCTCTACAGTGCGAATACACTCATTGTCGATTATGCCCAGGTTGAAGCACTCCGCCGTCAGGGAGTGACCTCCGTCGGGATCAACCTGCAGAAAGGCAGCGGCAGTGATGCTGTTTCCGAACCGGCTGAAACAATCGAATCCTTGCCTTCCCACTCATTGGACAGCAAATCAGTAAAAACCGCCTCACCTTTTGATACACTGAAAATCAGAGAAGCGATTACCCTTCGTGATAAAACGCTGGAAGCGGTACATAGGGTCATGTCGGCTGCTACCACCGGGAGGATGTTTTCACTCGATACGGTTGCCGACAGTGTCAATTCGATAATCGATCTGATGCTCGGTGATCCCGATCTGCTGTTGAATATCAATCGTCTGAAAAGCGGCAGTCCTGTGGAATATATTCATTCGGTCAATGTATCGGTACTGATGATCGGGTTTGCTTCGGCGCTCGGTTATTCACGTTCGGAACTGATCGACGTGGGGGTAGGGGGAATACTGCACGATATCGGAAAAATACGTTTCCCGGGGGAACTGCTTCAAAAACACGGCAGCTGCACACGTCAGGAGCTTGAATTATTCAAAAAACATCCCGCCATGGGAATCGAAATCGTCCGGATGAGCCGGACACCGGTATCTCCGATCGTGCTGAGTATCATCGGTCAGCATCATGAACGGATAAACGGCAGCGGATATCCGGAACATCTGCGTGAGAAACAGATTGAACCGCTCGCAATGGTGTGTGCTCTCGCTGATATGTACGATTCTCTGACCTGTGATGGGACCTACCGTCGAACGTATCTACCGCAAGAAGCTCTGGCCCTCATTTTTCAAGGGGCTGATGAGGAAATACCCCGTCGGCTGGTTGAACATTTCACCAAACTTCTCGGGATCTATCCCGTCGGCAGTTTCGTGAAGATTGACAATGGTGAAATGGGGGTGGTGATTCGGAATAACCGGCAGAAACTTCTGACGCCGCTGGTAAAAATACTTTTTGATGAAAACGGTACTCTGCTGGCAACACCCTATATCAGAGATCTTTCGATTGAATCGGAAACCGGTGAACGGAAACCTGCCCGGGTGATCAATTCACTCGATCCGCATTTGTTCAACGTCCAAGACAACCAGTTTTATCTGCAATTGTAACTGTCCCGATTTGTATCACTACGGGGTCGGTTATATATTTCAAATGTACTCTGGAATTGCCGACAGGTCATTTGGCCGGGAATGCTCATGCACCGTACTCCACTTTACTCAGAAGATAAACTGACCGGATTGATGCTCGGGATGGTTACGGGGGATGCACTCGGGGCACGGTTTGCTGATAAAGAACCCGATGAAATTCCGCTTCTCGATGTATCATTCCTCAATGCGCATCTGCCTAAATTCTATACCGGTGATACCCAGATGGCCATTTCGGTTCTCGAAGAAATGATCGAAAGCGGACAGATCGATCAGTCATCTCTTAAAGACCGGATTTTAGGAAGATTCGCACCCTGGCGCGGGTATGGCGGCGGGATGCTGGAGGTGATTGACCGGTGGCGAGGGGGGGCGTCTATCGCCGAAACCGCCTCATCGCTTTACAATGGTACCGGCAATTTCGGTGATGGCGGAGCGGTTCGCATTGCTCCCATCAGTTTTTTCTTCAACAGAAATCAGACTGCTGAGTTATTTGAGCAGGTTCATCGATGTGTTCTCCTGACGCACACCCATCCCTACGGAATTTCGGGAGCGATACTGCAGGCTACCATGGTTTTATTCGCGCTCAACGATATTCCCTATGATCAGTGGATGCCGGAAATATTCAAACTGCCGTTGGAAAGTGCATTCAAAATCAAACTGGGAAAAGTAGTTCAGTGTCTGGAAAATCATGCGAATGCTCATGAGAGTGCAAAGAGCATCGGTAACGGTTCTGAAGCGATCGAGGCGGTACCGGCCGCGTTATATGCAGTACTG
>JAFGHA010000180.1 GCA_016930275.1 Chitinispirillaceae bacterium | reverse complement strand
GGTCCAGGTATCGGTACACGCCGTTACGCTCCGTTGTATCGCCGCATCAGGGAATGGGTCGACTCGTAATTTCTTTGCAGAAGACACCGATGTATCGGTTAAGCCGAACTGGTCAAGAGGTGAAACCGGAGCATCAAAAAACGGCAGTGCCTCAAACACTCCCGTCCGTCCGCTCTCGCATCCTATATAGATGCTCTCCCCTGCCGGGCATCCCCGTTCGAGATCCAATCCCCCCGAAGCGCCTCTTTGCCCGAGAGTAAAGCTGGCGAATGCCCCCGCGGGAGCATGATGTGTATTGAAGAATAGAGGGGTCATTATCAGGGAAAATAGTATTTACCGGAAAACCGGCGGAGACACGAAGGGTTCTCCCTCCCGTTTTCACAAAAATTATTTTCAGTGTACCGGTTCCGATGAAACGGAATCATACGGAATACGATGGGTTGTCAGCGATGGCCGGTTCAATCATTGAAATACCGTTCTACTGTCCGCCGTTCGCTGGATAATTTATTATGAAATAACCAACAGGAGCCCCGACCATGCCGATGTATGAATTCTTCTGCAACAACTGTAATACAATTTTCACGTTCTTTTCTCGTTCGATAAATACCGAAAAAATTCCACCCTGTCCGAAGGACCCCACACATTCGCTCGAACGTATGGTCTCCCACTTCGCGATTACCGGCAAGTCATCCCGGGGTGATGACAGTGAAGGCGATGAAGGCATGCCGGATCTGCCGATCGACGAGGCACGGATGGAACGTGCGATAGAATCTCTGGCCGCCGAGGCGGAAAACATCAACGAGGATGATCCCCGTCAGGCGGCTAATCTGATGCGGAAACTGACCGATATGACCGGCCTTAAACTGGGTGACAAAATGGAAGATGCTCTGAACCGAATGGAAGCCGGCGAAGACCCCGAAGCGATTGAACAGGAACTTGGCGACATTGATGAAAAGGACCTTTTCAGTGTTGCATCAGGAGGAAAAGCCGCACGAAAAGCCGCACCATCTCGCGACGAAACCCTGTACGAGATGTAATTAGTTTCTGTTCAAAATAAGTTACTTTTCAGTTATTCGATCAGGGCGCCCCCTAAATTCCCCGGAGGGGAATTTAGGGGGCGCAAATATCAATGCTGAACAGGAACTAATTAACAAACTCATATTTATAATGAATAAGCCTCATCACTGAGAACAGAATGGTGTGAACGGTATCCGGTATATCCGTTTTCCGTTTGAACAGTCCGTTGTTCTGAGAACAGAATTATTCCTCCATCCGAAGCTGAAAACTTTTAAAAACAGATAATTACAACAAAACCGGATAAAACGGTTTCTTTCTATAATCATTCTCTTAAGAGAACAGCAAACGTTCTTCAATTCACTCATTCCGGACCTGTACCTCTTTTTTTCGATATATTCTCATAGGAACCTAACATTTATCCGGTTAACATAACCGGTTGTCGGAATCTGAATTAAAAAAAAGTAATTAATGGCTTATCAATCGTATTTCTGGAGGTATTCATGCTTAAAGGTTACGGATGGAGTATCCTGTTCATCATCGGAGTAGTGATCAGTTCGCCTGCACAGAATGTTAACCTGTCCGGTATCATATCCAACAACAGCGGGCAGGGTGTTTCCGGAGCGATCGTCACCCTCACCGGTTTGAATATAAAAGATACCACCGATGCAGCCGGTGCCTACTCATTCACCGGCTTCACCGGCACCATTATCGAAGCGCCGATTCTTCCTTCGCAGCGTAAAATTTCACTCAACAATGGAATTCTCTCCATTGTACTTACCGGTCCCACTCCCCTTTCCATCGAGATGTTCGACATGCGAGGCCAACTGCTCGATCGGGTGACGGACCACAACGCCTCCGTCGGTGAATATCGTTTCAATATCTCACGGCAACGATACGCCACAAAGATGCTGTTGCTACGTGTCGCCGCAGAGAGTGAAACAGCGGTACTCCGGTATATTCCTGCAACCAGCGGATCTGCAGCCGGTTTTGGCATTTCCACAACGGAATCCGGATCGGTACTCGCCAAGGCCCTTGCTGCAGTGGATACTATAAAAGTATCGGCAACGGGGTATTATGAAACATCTATCGGAATTGAGTCATATAAAACCGTTAAGAATATCTCACTCGAACGAATCGCAGCCGGCGAAAAATTCAGTTTTTTCGTGACTAGCATGATCGGCCTGCAGGAACTCTCGGGAAGTGAGAACGGTTTCGGCGGTGATCTCCGGTTCGGGAAAACTGGTCAGGGTGCGGGCCTTCTTGGCGCCGACAGTATATGCGCGTGTCTTGCCGAGATGAGTATGCCCGGCTCGAGCGCAAAAAAATGGAGCGCGTTTCTCAGCGCCGAAAAAGGTGTCGACGGTAATCAGGTAAATGCGATCGACCGTATCGGCGAGGGACCGTGGTACGACCGCCTGGGACGACTTGTCGCGAACAATAAAAGCGAGCTGCTCAACACGCGGCCAATCAATGCGGATTCAGCCATAATCAACGATCTGCCCAACGAGTATGGAATTCCCAACCACCGGCCAGACCCCACACTGCCGATCGTCGACAATCACATGACGGTAACCGGATCGGATTCACTCGGACGATTATTCAAATATACCGGTGGCAGTTTCGGTACCGGCGGTTGGACGTTTTCCGACAGCAGCGAATACGGATACACCTGTGATGACTGGACATCAACCACGATTCGCGCCAAACCGCGTGTCGGCCTCTGCTGGCCGCAGTCGTTCGGTGGAGGAATGGGGGGAATGGGAGGTGGAATGAAACACTGGATCTCGGCAATGAACGCATCGGGATGCGAAGCGGGATACGATCTGGAAGAAAGTACCATGGCAGGATTGCCGGGAGTGTATACAATCGGTAATGGGGGCGGCTACGGCGGGTTTTATTGTTTTGCTCACCAACCCTGACGACGGTACATTTAAAAAATTGAAACGGTGATGGAAATGCACCTTTATTTCGTATGATTAACAAGGAGTTACGGAACGTGATTTTAAAAAATATTCTCACCGCTTTGTGTAGCGGTGCACTGTTATTTGCCGTCACCTGTCAGGACCCCGCTTCACCCGATTTGAATAATAACAACACCAATACCACCGACGAAAATCCCTTTGGTGTTTTCCGTCTGCTCATTGACCAGGAAGCGCATAGTACCTCCTTTTCGGGAGCGCTTAACGACGGGGAGACGCCGACCTCCCCCGTTGAATCCGTTATGAAAGAGGGTGAATTGGAACTTCTGGTAAAACAGTCCCCGTTTTGCGAGCCATGCGGTTCCAAAGCGATTTGCGTGGCGGATGACAGCTGCGCACCATACCCCACCAAAATTTCCGCCGGTACGGTGACCATTTCAGGAGTCAACCTGGCGAACGGTTCACCTTCATTCACCGCCAACACAATAGGAATTTTGAAACTGTACAGCGCTTCAATAGACTTCGCCGATCCGCCTTTTAGCGCCGTTGATACCATCACCCTTACCGCCGCAGGTGATGAAGTAGATGCATTTCAACTTCAGGCACTCGGTATCGAACCTATTACAGTACTCTCCGATTCCATAGTCCTTACCGACGGAGACCCGATCGACCTTGCATGGACACCGCCAAGTGTGTCGGGAACCACAATTATGAATGTCGAACTTAACATCAGCTATCACGGTGCCAACATTGCCACTATCATCGGCGACTGCGAGGACGACGGTTCCCTTCAGATCCCTGCAGGCATGCTTACCGAGCTTAAACGTTACGGTATATCGGGGTTCCCGAAAATCACCCTCACGAGACGGTCTAAAAGTGGTGTGAGTGAGACCTCACGCGCGCAGCTCGTGGTCGAGGCCGTACGGGTGGTGTATCTCAACGTTCCGGGACTTATTTCCTGCAATCCCGGTAACCCGGATGCATGTCCCGAGGGTATGACCTGTACCGATGATCGGCGGTGTGTCGTCGAAGAATAGCTTAACTATTTAAAATAACTAAAAATGAAAGGGCGGGAATTATCCCGCCCTTTCATTTTTAACGCAACCAGGTGGTTATTCACTCGCCTTCGGTACCGGCTCCCCCGAATGCAGCCAACGCTCAACAATCGCATCAATTGCCTCGACCGTTACCGGTTTTGAAATAAAGTCGTTCATACCGGCCTTTACGCATTCGTCACGGTTGACTTTCATGGCGTTCGCCGTAATCGCGATCACCGGTACCTCCGGATTGAGGACACTGGTCATCCGGCCGCGGATCAGCTTTGTCGCCTCAATCCCATCCATCCCCGGCATCTGAACATCCATAAAGACGATATCGTATTCTCTCATTTCAAGCGCATCGATGGCCTCCAGTCCGTTACCGGCTGTACCGACCGAGAATCCGTTTTTCTCGAGAACCTTTTTGAATACCAGTTGATTGATGGTATTATCCTCTACGATAAGTATACTGACCGGTCGGCCCAGCGTTTCAGCACTAACCGGACGACGGACTGCAGGAGATGTGAGAGATTGCCCGTTGTCGCTACACATTTCAGCACCCGCTTTTTCAAACATCACCGAAAAACGGAATGTGGAACCGGTACCTTCACTGCTCTTCACGCTGATACTCCCCCCCATCAGTTCTATCAGGTTTTTGGCGATTGCCAGTCCCAGACCGGTACCACCGAATTTACGGGTCGTTGAAGCATCGAGCTGCTGAAAATTCCCAAAGAGCAGTTTCAGTTTATCCGGCGAAATTCCTACACCGGTATCGCGAACTTCACAACCAATTACCCGACTTCGGGCAGTCTCGGCCTGTACATTCACCGTTACCGTTACCTCTCCCCGCAGGGTGAATTTGATCGCATTACCGACAAGATTGAACAGAATCTGCCGCAGACGCACCGGGTCGCCCTTTACATGCATACCGATGACGGGTCTGATCTCACAGATCAGACCGATCTGTTTTTCCTTCGCGCGGAAACTGAGCATTTTCATTGCATCTTCAATGGCGGCACCCAAGTCGAATTCAATCGATTCCAGTTCCAGCCGGTTCGCTTCGATTTTCGAGAAATCAAGTATATCGTTCAGAATGGTGAGTAGATCCCTGCTGCTTTTCTGTACGATTTGAAGACAGGTACGCTGCTCTTCGGATAGGTTGGTATCGAGCAGAAACCCGGTCATACCGATGATACCAT
>JAFGHA010000179.1 GCA_016930275.1 Chitinispirillaceae bacterium | reverse complement strand
TAGACATATCAAACGATTGCGATCAATTGAATCCGCGAATCGAAAACAATTGAATAAAAGTAAAAGAAGTCTAACAAAGTAGAATTAACTTTCTTAAATTAACATTTTTATGCGAAACTGGTCCATGTTAGAATTGCTTGAAAAATTCCCAGGTCTCAACCGGTATCCAGTCAAAATTAGTTCCTGCATCCGTCGCATTGCACTGATGCCCGCCCTGAAATGAGCTGAATTTTACCGGGTATCCTTCATCACATCCCTGAAACTCAGTGACGACATGCGTGCCACTGTTTGCAAGTTTGATTTCACCACTGGTAGTACACCCATTGTCTTCGGCATGTTGCAGGAGGCAATATTTACCACCGGTTTTATTTCCGTCATTATTGATCCATTTGCAGGTTCCATCGCTGGTGCCTGTTGTCTGATAATAGGCAATCGGAATATGCCTGTTGGTCGGCTGAGGATTAAAATTCCAGTTGGCGGGAGCATAGCAGGCTACTGCCCGTATCTGTTCCGGATATGCCAATGAAAGCGCATACGAGAACATTGCACCGAAACTGAAACCACAGACAAAAACACGTGTGGTATCAATGCATAAATTGTCCTTCATTGTTTTCAGTATGTCGGAAAAGAATTTAGGGTCATTAGAAGCACTCCAGGTACCGCCCCCATCACCCTGTGGAGCAACATAAATACACTGGATATTGTCTTTGTCCGCCTGGGTTTTAACATGATAATAGTATGCAGTTTGATCTCTTCCGCCATCGGTGCCTGCAACTTTTACGGCACTTCCGCCCATGCAGTGCATACCGAAAATTAAACGGTAGGGTTTATCCTTATCGTAGTTAGTCGGGATATCGACGATGTAGTCTCCTCTGCCTCCGGCACTGGAAATATGGTAGGTACCGGATTTATTTATGGATCCCAATTCCTTGCCGCAACCGACACTCCTCCCGGTATCGGAAGAGGAACTTTCCACTTCCAGTGTGACATTCATTTCCTGATCGTACGAAACAATCGCCTGCTTTTTTTCTTTATACCCATTCGCCGTGATTTTGAGCGTATCGTTTATCGCGGCGATCTTCATCAGCCGGCTTCCCTGAGCTGGTGCAGTGCCCGAAGGTATCTGATCGATAACATAACTTCCGTTTTTCAGCGGCAAATAGCGGAATGTCTTCGCATCACTTCCCATAACCACCCGGATAATGAGCACTCTGGCAGCCCGGAGGTTTTCGGCGATACCGAAACGGTAGAATCCTTTCGGAACACTCGACATCGCTTCGCGCTTCAGAAGGTTTCCTTTAACGTCAAACAATTCAATTTTAAGTGGAGTAGCTTCAGGAAGGCTGAATACAAGCGCACCTTTTTCGACGATGAAATTCTTGTATTCAGGCTGCAGTTCCTGAACTGCGATTACGTCGGTGGTTTGCGTGATCTCATACATACCATCCGAACCGGTGGTGTCCGAGAGATCCTGGTTGACGAGGGTAACGATGGCACCGGATACGGGAGTGTCACCAGTGCCGGTGACTTTACCGCGAAGATTGATAGTTTGATTTTGGGCGTTGATCGTCATGGCAATCAACAAGAATAAACATACTGCACTGTGCATAGCCATAGGGAACCTCCTTACGCACGTTGATATAACTCATGAAATACCATCAGAAGACAGCTTCAGATTACTGCCCTCCGCTGATCGTTTAAGTGCTTAAATTGTGGTGTTGAAGGTAAAGATGAACACCTTTTTTTGAAGGTCTCCCCATTGTGTATCAGTAATATACGCTATTAAATGGAAAGTTTTTCATTTTTTTTCCACATCATGCCATAGTAGTGTTGATAAAAGACTTCCCATGAAGCCATAGGTTTTAGCAATTTTGTTACCTGCGTTTTTCAAGCGTATTTTTTTAATAAATACCGGTAGCTATTCCAGATCGTTCAAATTACTTCCTATTTGTTACCATGCTTCGTGGTTGAGGTGAATTATGGCAAGAGACGCCGGGAGATTCGGCGGATTAACAAATTCAAGTATCTTGCCACTTGCTTTTTGAACATTTAAATCAGCTTCTCACCTTCTGTTTTTTATCCCGACACCGCTACCGTGTCTCTCAGGATGCTCTCATTTCATTGCTACCTGTTTCCTTCCCCCAACTTGTGGAGTGGAATCGAACCAGGGTGGGATTTTCGTTTTACTACGGGTTCATGAATGTATTGTAGTATGAAAGTCCCGCCTTCGGGGGACGGAAAAGGTGAATGGTGAAGCGGGAGCGTCCCGGGATTTGGGGGAATGACGGAGGTGAGGGAGCCTTCCGCAGTTGTCATCCGGTTATAGTACCTTGTGACAATCATACTTTGTGTTGCCTTTCACCGTACTGGATACCTATTTTGAAGAACCGGATGCGACGGGCATCCGATTAACGTAATGCTGGTGATTTTCAGTTGCGGCACACCACCGTGAAAAAATGGAGTATCGTCATGGAAAAAAACAGCTCGGTAATCATTATCGGGGCCGGACTTTCAGGACTTTCGGTTGCCGCTTTTCTCTCACGGATGGGAGTCCGGGTAAAACTTCTGGAGCGGCTCGATAAATGCGGCGGTTTTGTTCATACGTTCAAGCGGGGAAAATATCTCTTCGAAGCGTCAACACATCAGATGGCCGGATGTGGCATGCCGGTATATGGACGGAAAATGTTTGAAAAGCTCGGAATCGACAATCTGCCTCTGGTGAAATCGTCTTCATTGTGTGAAGTGGTTGCATTCAACCGGACTACCGGTGCAATCGAAGACCGCTATCTGTTACCGACAGGCTATGCTGCGATTCATGACGTACTTCGCGGATACTTTCCCGAAAACACAAATGAGGTGAAAAAGGCGTTGAATATGTTTTACCGGTGCGGTAGAAAAGCCTGTATGCTCAAAGCAATCGGCCGTGATCCCCAAAAGGTGTCGCTTGATGCACTATTTGCACTCATGCTCAATAAAGGAAAAGGAATCGTCCGGGAGATAGGAAAATTGCGATACCGGCCGGTGGTTCGGTTCGCGAATACCCGGTTCATCGATGCGATTAACTTTGTCGGTAATGAACGGTTGCGCTGGCTGCTTGGAGTTTACTCATGTTATCTGGCGACGGATCCGGAACACCTGAATGCTTTTGTGATGAATATGCTCAACTATCTGTACATGGAGGATGCACCGTATCTGGTAAAGGGCGGCTCGTCGGTACTGATCCATGAACTGGAGAAACGTATCTCCGGAAACGGAGGAAAGATATACACGAACTGTACGGTAAAGCAGATTCTGGTTTCGGCCGGAACCGCAACCGGAGTGGTCACCGGAGACGGAAAAATATTCACGGCGGATACCGTGATATCAGCGATAAATACCAATGATACCTTCGGAACCATGATACCGTCAGATCAGTTGCCTGATGAATATGTCAGGAAAGTCACCGGGGTCGTACCGACCAGTTCGGTATATCAGATATACCTTGGTTTGAAACGGGATCCGCGTGAATTCGGATTCAATGCTTCAACAACATTTTTCGATTCAACCCGGGACATCTCAGAACGCTACTCGATGCAGATGAAGGCGACAACTCCTCAGGGCAGGGCAGATACCTCGTTCATTTTCTCCAACTATACGGAGCCCGGCGACATACCTTCGGCAGAGAAGACGGTACGCGTCTGTATTGCCGAAGGTATGATGATGGGTGACTGGGGTACGCTTTCTCCCGAAGCGTATGAGAAGAAGAAAAAGTTGACAACAGATACAATACTTTCGAAGGTTGAAAAAATCACCGGAATGCCGGTGCGGGAACTGGCGGATGTGGTGGTCAGCGGCACTCCCCGTACGATGCGGCATTATTCGGGGATCCCTTCCGGTGCATTCGCGGGTGCGGCGTATACGTCGGATCAGATCCTCTCCAAACGGACCCAACCTGAAACACCGGTTAAAAACCTCTATCTTGCCGGGCCGTTCACCTCATTCGGCGGGGTCATGGGATCAATTGACGCCGGGATTACCACCGGGAACCTGGTGTTGAAGCATTTATAGAAACTGTTTGTACGGGTCCCTTTCCGATCGGAAGTCCAACGGGGTATCGGCAGTTGACTGCACCGATTCACCAACCGCTCCTGCACGCTTCGGCATAATATCCACATTCTTCTACGGCAGTATGGCCGGTACCTTGACTGTTTTTACTGCAGGTGCCTATTTTCACCTGCAGAGGGAGAATAGGGGCTGATACGTCTGCCGGCCGGATCCCGTACCTGCTGATTTCAGTGTCACAACGCCGGGTATCCGATGCCGCAGTCGGTTGAAATTATCAGCCGGGGCTTATATTCTATTTCTTGTGTAATCATTACCGGTAAGGAGATGGATGATGAGGTTGAAAATGACTGTATGGACTTGTATCGGAGCCTCCGGATGGTATCAATGGTTTTCTGCATTTATCGTTGCAGCAGCAGGTCTGCTCTATGCAGAAACCTACTATGTTGCCCCGGGCGGCAACGATGGTGATGCGGGAACATTCGAGAAACCCTTCAAGTCGCTCAGTAAAGGGTGTACTGTCGCGAGTGCGGAAGATACCGTTTATTTTCGCGGCGGCACCTACGAGCAGACTGCGGGGATCACCATCCGCAAAAGCGGCGCCTCAGATACGCGAAGAATTTATTTCCTTGCATATCAGAAGGAACGGCCGGTGTTCGATTTTTCGGGAATCCGCACTCAGGCCAACGGGGTAACGGTCAGCAACAGCGACTGGCTCTATTTCAAGGGACTTGAATTCTGCAATGTGCCTCAGCTCACCGGTGCCACCCCAAACTGTGTACTGGTCGATCACAGCAGCCATATCACCTTTGAATTGTGCGAATTTCATCACAACGGCGGGACAGGACTTTTTTTCGCCTACGGCGATGGAGGACATCGGGTACTCAACTGTGATTCGCACGACAATTACGATCCGTTGTCAAGTCAGGGTGACGGGCAGAATGCCGATGGTTTCGGTGTGCATTACCAGACGGCGGCCACGGATACCACCATTGTCAGCGGCTGCCGGGGGTGGTGGAACTCCGATGACGGTATTGACTGCATTCATCAGAATACAGCGGTTATCTTTGAAAACAGCTGGTTCTGGCTTAACGGTTACAAGCCCGGTCTGATGGAACGGCCACTCTCCGGCAACGGGCAGGGTATTAAAGCAGGCGGGTACGATCTGCCGCCCAACCGGGTCCCTGCGGTGGTGCCGCAGAACATCGTCAGGAACTGCGTCTCGTTTTTAAACGGTGACCGGGGGTTGAATGCAAATTATCATCCTGTCGCGTGCAAATGGTATAACAATACGTCGTTCGGCAATAAAGGCGGCAATGTTTTTATGCAGGGTATCGATTATCAGGGAGGAGAGAGTTATACCAGGGTCGATAAAGCCATCCTGCGAAACAACCTTTCCTACAACGGAGTCGTAAGAAACTGTGAAGGTGCCGGGATCGATGCATCCCACAATTCATGGGACATTACCGGTCTGAACATCTCCGAGTCTGATTTCCTGAGCGTGGACACCGCCGGAGTCTTTGGGCCCCGCAAAGCCGACGGCAGTCTTCCTGATGTCAAATTTCTGCACCTCTCGGCCGGGAGCGAACTTATCGACAAAGGCGAGGACGTCGGACTGCCGTTTACCGGAGCAGCCCCCGATCTGGGTGCATTTGAATACCGGGACCCGACCGGTAGTTATCCGGTACCGTTGCCGGATGCTTTATACCCGGTTAACGGAAAGATCGGCGGGCGGTATGGAGCAGTAAAAGTTTTCGATCTTTCAGGACGGCTGTTGCCGTCGGTGGCCGTTGACCGGACCTGTCGTCTGCAAATAAAAACATTCGGACCGGCTGCAACGGAATTGCCGCAGTTGCAGATGAAATAATTCTCATCGTGACCTCGAATGTCACCGGTGGCTGAATCGCGTCAGCGTACAGCAGGTACCATCGTCGCGGAGCTGCCGTCGACGGCCGTTGCAGCTAGTGTACAGGCTGAATATCATTTGCGTGAAGTCCTCTCTGAGCAGGTTACCGAGCATTCCGTCGTCGCGCAACTG
Source organism: Chitinispirillaceae bacterium (assembly GCA_016930275.1). Taxonomy (GTDB): domain Bacteria; phylum Fibrobacterota; class Chitinivibrionia; order Chitinivibrionales; family Chitinispirillaceae; genus JAFGNB01. The sequence goes on along the minus strand of JAFGHA010000179.1, from coordinate 18,720 downwards.
CAATTCCGAAAGTATATTTTCACGATGTGGTTGCGGTCGGTATTTTCGGAACTATCCGGATCTCTCCCGCGGCTCTGACTCCGGAACATGCGAAAGGAATCCTTCATGGAAAAACGAATTCTACCGGTGCTGTCTGTGGTGCTGTCGGTTATGGGTGCAACCGGTTGCGGAGGGGCGGAGTTCGTCAATACCGCCAAGCTTCCCGATACCCCTTACTGCAATCACATGAAGGATATCTGCAAAGAGGCGCGGGAATTCGAGGCCACGTTTCAGAAACTCTCCGACGATGAGAAAAAGGATGCCGAGAATATTCTCAAGGCATACCGGATGCAGTGCAATGACGCGGTCGAAGCGTGTAAAAAAAGTGCCGGTAAATAACCGGCTGTTCCTTCTTCTCATGTTACCCGGTATCCTTCCGGTACTTCCACCGTATTTATAGCGCAGATGTTTTTCATGCCCGGCAGGGCAATACCGTAAAATCAATAAAAACGTGCTTTCGCGGAGTTGACAAACTATTTTATCTTTTCCGGGCCGTCTGCCGGTCCTTCACCCTGTCTGATCCGTTTTCTGTTCGCACCGCAGCAGTCCGTTCATTCACTTTTCCGGTGCTGCATATTCTGAAAGGTTTTTTGTGGAGAATTGGCGAAACAATTCCGTTGAGGGAACGTTTGTTTTCAAAGCTACGGTTTTCGCAGCCCGGGCGCATGCGGGGCAATTCCGGAAATGCACCCGCATACCGTACCTCTGTCATCCGCTCGACGTCGCCCGCACACTGGTACGGCTCGGGTGTGACGATCCGGTGGTAACGGCCGGTATACTGCATGATGTACTGGAGGATACCACCGTGACCCGCAGTGAACTGGCGGGAGAGTTCGGTGAGGGAATTACCGGTATTGTTGAGCAGGTGACCTTTCATGATCAGGATGACGGGTGGCGGGGAAAAAAGCAGCGGACCATTACCCGGCTGATGACCGTTGATGAGCAAGCTCTCGCCGTTGCCGCGGCGGATAAATTCTGTAACCTCAGTGATATCGCTGCAGATGTCGCGATTGCCGGTGATATGGTCTGGGAGCGTTTCAACGGTGGAAAGGATGGAGCCCGGTGGTATTACCGGGAACTGGTACGTCTGTTCGGAAAACGGTCTACGGGGCTTCGGTGCGAACCACTGGTGGGGCAGTTGCAGCATCTGGTGGAACAGTTATTCGGAGAGGTGTAAAGATAATTCGGAACTACGCAGGTATCCATCCCGCCAAGCGGGATGTAGTCGGAATCCAGAATCAGAAAAACATTCTGCTCTACACGACGGCATAAATGATTGCGAATAACTGTCATCTCCCGCTCAAGGTGATCCCGTTCAGTAGGATGGATTCTGTCTTCCGACTCCTGAGGAAATACGAAAAATCATGACCAACAGAAAGAAATAAAATGGACGGTACCGTCACTATCGAACAACAGATCACGGAATTCACTTCGTATGAACGGCCGATTTACAAATCGTTCGGAGAGATATTGTCCTGGCTGCTCGCCGCGGTACGCGACCGGACGGCTCCGCTCGGTACGGTTGCGGTCCGTACCAAGGAAACGGCGAGTTTTGCGGAAAAAATTCTGCGCAAGACGGGATATACCGATCCGGTGCACGAGTTCGGCGACCTGTGCGGCGGCAGACTTATCGTTCATACCGGGATGGAAGTCAGAGAAGCCAACCGGTTGATCGGCCGGTTCCTCGATGTGAAGAAGAGCGAGGATAAACTTGCGGTTGCCGGAGTAGAGCGGTTCGGGTACGGCTCGGTGCATCTTGATGTGCTCCTGCCCGCCGATTTCGAACAGAGAATGGCACTGGCCGGGATCGAGATACCGTCGTCGATTGCCGAAGCGATCAAGGAGGTACGGAAGGCTGCTTCGGATGGAACGAGGCTGCAGCGTAAAGCGGAGATTCAGATCCGTACGGATCTTCAACATGTATGGGCGGATGCACTGCACGATCTGCTGTACAAGGGCGGAGCGGAAATTCCCGCGGTACTGGTGCGTGAATCGAACCGCCTCTCGGCGGTTCTCGAGGAGGCAAGCTGCTCGATCGATGCACTGGTTGACCGGTTGAAAACCTACGAAGTCGATCACGGCGCGTTTCTTGATAAGGAAGAAATGGAGGCCGAGGTCGGACGGCTCAGGCTGCTTCTTGCACAGAACCTCGGTGAAGAAACGGCTCCGATCGCGCTGCGTCTCGGCAAGCTGTATCGTCGTCTCCGTGACTGGAAACACGTACTGGAATGTGCGCCCTGGATTGCAACCGCGCGGGGGCCGTTCCGAAACGAGTTGCGGTATATCGTTGCCGAGGCGCGCTGCCGATTGTATGTGCATGAACGGAAATCGGCTGAATTCAGAGCGGGTTTTGATGATCTTATCGCGCTTGCCCGGCCGGTTGTCGTCGATATCGATGCATTGACCGAAGATCAGCAGTTCTGCACGATAGTGCATCGATTGAAAGCGGATATTGAGGATGACGACCGGGAAAAGGCGGTCAGGGCACTGGCAATGGCCGAATGCGGCCGTTGTGAACTGATCGACACTGCATCACATAGACGTATTGTGGCGGCCCGCAATTACTATTTCCAGGCCCATCTGCTCGCTCCGGAAAATCCCTATCTGTTCGGGCATTATGTTCACATGCTCTGTCTCGGCAGGAGTTCACGGTCTGCCGCGATCGCGATGCAGTCGGCAATCGCCGGGGCGGTCGCAAGCTGCCAAGAGCATGCGACGGCGGGGATTGAACTGCCGTTCGCCCATTTCACCAGTGCGCGTCTCCTTGCTCTGGCGGGTGATCTGCCGGAAAGTCTTCGCTGCTGTACCATGGGGATCGCGTCAAGTACCGATTTCCGCCAGGTGGCGGAAGAGCGGGAACTCCTGCAGGAACTCTACGACGCGGTGAAATCGCTCGACACCGATTTCGCACGGCAGCTCAAACTGCTTCTGCAGGTGCTTGCGATCGGTATGGTCGTGGTCGAGGCCGGTGGTGAACCACCGGAAACCGGTGGCGATTCCGTTCTCACTCCGCTTGACACGTCAATCGATCCGACACGACCGGTACTGATCGTCGCCGGGACCTGCGACCGCGACAAACAGGAGACACTCGATGCCTTTTCGGGGGCGATAACTTCCGCACTTGACGGATTCAACGGAACGGTGTACTGCGGCGGCACCGATGTCGGCGTCGCGAAAATCGTCGGCGATGCGATCGCCGCATCCCGGCGCAACGGAGCGTCGCCGCAGTTGAAGGCGTATCGGCCAGAGTCGCGTCATGTGGATGACGATGCCGAACATCCGGCATATGAACAGATCACGGTGCCGCGTTCCAAAAGGTTTACCTTCGCTCAACCGGTGCAGAACTGGATCGATCTGCTTTCAGCCGGTGTACGTCCGGAAGATGTCCGGGTGCTCGGAGCGGGCGGCGGTCCGATATCGCTCTTTGAGTACCGTCTTGCGGCCGCCCTCGGGGCAACCGTCGGTATTATAGCGGGCAGCGGCCGCAGTGCCGATGAGATCACCGGGGAGGCTTCGCGATGGTCGGCGACCGTCAGGAAACGCTGCTTTTCACTGCCGCATGATCAGGCGACCATACGGAATTTCTGCCGGATGATTCCGGGAAACCTCGGAGTGATTTCACCGGTTCGCGGTGAGGTGGAACCGTTCGCGCGGCTGCTTCACGAGAAATACATCGCCGGAACGCGCCGCGCCCCTCTGCCGCAATGGGACGAACTCGATGAAACCTTCAAAAGGGCAAATTTACATCAGGCATTTCAGATGAAGCGACTGCTCGAATTGTACGGGCTCGAACTGCTTCCGCAGGGTCAGGGAAACGGAGAACCGGTGAAAGATCTCGAAGCGGCAATCGGCAACGAGGGAATAGAGGTTCTTGCCGAAGAGGAACATGGCCGCTGGAATGTCGAACGGCTGATGGAGGGATGGCGGTACGGTCCGGTACGTGACGAACCTGCACGAAAACATCCCTGTATTCTGCCCTGGAACGATCCGCGACTCGATGGGGAACGGGAGAAGGACCGGGCTCCATTCCGCGATCTTCCTGCACTGGCGAAGGCCGCGGGGCTGGGGATTTACCTGAAGAGATGATGTCGAATGATTTGAGGTATATCTAATTTAACATACAACGGAGAACAATTCGATGAGAACAACCGAACGGAATATCGGCACAGCAGTCCTGATTGTTGGTTTGATGCTGGCCCTGACGATAATCGGCGGGTATCTTACCCGGCAATTCTGGTCGTTCGCAGGATTCGATATCGAATATTTCATGCGATTCCTGAGCAGAAACTGTTTCGGAATTGTTCTTGCGACATCGCTTGTGCTGGTCAGAGTTAATTGGCGTGGAAGCAGGTATCACCTTGCTGCAGCTGCGGGAGTTCTCCTCCTTACAGCCCAAGCCCAATGCGGTCAATGGGGTCCTTTTTGCTCTGGAGAGCCCCAGATTGTTTGGTTTGGGCCTTTCCCGCTGCATTCCGGAACTTTGGCATTGCTCCTTCTTCTGCCGCTGCTGGTGCATCTGATTTTCACTGATTGCCGTAAAAAGGACGGTTGGAAATATCCGGGTGCAGTCGCGGGGTTGACCGTTGCCGTCAACGGGCTTCTGTTACTGCAGCCGGACACGGCGATGCTGCTGCTTTTCAATGCAACGGTTTTGTATATGGTGCTGGTCTCGCGTATGCCCGGTATAAAAATCACCCTTGCACTTGTGCCGGTGGTGTGTGGTGTTGTGGCGATATTACTGCTGGTGAAGTTCAATCCGGACTATAACGAGGTAGTATACGATAAAGCGTCTGCTCATCAGGTTCGTGCGGCGGCCCGGTTGCATGACAGTCGCAACTGCTACAAGTCGTGGGTGCAATCGGATACAAAGGACCGTAACGGTCAACAGTGTTTGAATAAGAATACTGTCAGGTATGAACTACTGGCGGCTCATTCCACGCTGCAAATGTTATGGTATGAGTTCGGTGGCATCGGAGTGGCGATACTGTGTGGAGTTTATGCAGTACTGGCATATGTAATGTGGGCAGGATGTCGAAAAATACGCGATGAAAACAGTCGAGAAGTCGCCCGGGTACTGTTATTTATTCTTATTTTTTTAGCAATTGCACATATAACCAGATCAACGGGGGTGGTGCGGCTGGTACCCTTTATTCCTATGCCATTCGCGGGGTATGGCGGGTACTGGACTGTTTCCTGCTGGCTGGTAGCTGGAGTATATCTGCGTGTGCTCGACAATAGGGCAATGAACAAATTTCGAATCCCAGCCTTAGCTATACGACTATACAGTGAACTTTACAATAGTATACGAATAATGATTGTACCGGAAAATGCCGGTATTGAAAACGGGTATGAGTATGATGCATTTATCAGTTACCGGCATGTTGATGCCGACCGTGAATATGCTCTGTGGTTAGTCAATGCGCTCGAAATGTTCCGCACTCCTCTGCCACTGGTCAAAAAAGGAACTAAGTCACGATTGACAAAGGTTTTCCGGGATGAAGATGAACTGCCAACCTCCGCGAATCTTAAAGATGATATAACACGAGCACTTTCCGCCTCGAATTTTCTGGTGGTTATCTGCTCCCCCGCAACACCGCAATCACGCTGGGTAAACCAGGAGGTCGTGCAGTTCAGGGAGATGGGACGTGGGCACCATATTATCCCACTACTCATTGAAGGTTCGCCGGAAGAATCGTTTCCGCCGGCCCTGCGTGCACTGAAAAAAGTAGTGAATCGCGAGGATGGAACATTTGTTGAAAGTGACGAGGATGTTGAACCGCTTTTTGCCGATGTGCGGCCGCGGTCAGGAGAATCGGTGAAGAAACTTAGGTCTATGGCGCTCTTACGTATTGTTGCGCAAGTGCTGGGCTGCTCGTTCGACGAACTTCGACAGCGGGAACGGCAGCGTCGCATACGGCGTTTGTGGCAATTAGCCGCGGTAATTGGTGCCGTATTGTTCCTTGTCGCCGGGGGAATTTTCGCATGGTGAGATTGAGCCGGTGCAATGATCCTGCTGTGTCAATGGACTATTTTGGGTATTTGTCTGTAGCAATAATTTAGTCATAATGATTTGTATGAGACAGGAGAACGACAGTGTCTGAAGAACTCGACAAAGGCAGTGTGTTCGAATATGACGTTTTCATAAGCTACCGGCATCTTGATGCCGACCGCGAGTATGCACAGTGGCTGATACATGCGCTGGAAACGTTCCGGACGCCTGCGGCACTGGTGAAAAAGGGTATTCCCGCAAAGCTCAAGAGAGTATTCCGCGACGAGGACGAACTGCCAACCTCGGCAGACCTCAAGGATGACATAAAAAACGCTCTTGCCGCATCGAAATTCCTGGTGGTGATCTGTTCACGGTCGACTCCGAAATCGCGCTGGGTAAACCAGGAGGTGGCGCAGTTCAGGGAAATGGGGCGCGGGCATTGCATTATTCCGTTGCTTATTGAAGGCACTCCGGAAGAATCGTTTCCGCAGGCTTTGCGTGAACTGAAAAAAGTGGTGCAGCGGGAAGACGGAACAGCCGTTGAAGGAGACGAGGATGCCGAACCGCTCTTTGCGGATGTGCGGCTGCGTGCGTCTGAACCGCTGAAAACGCTCAAATCAAATGCGCTTCTGAGAATCCTGGCGCATGTGCTCGGTTGTTCCTATGATGAACTGCGACGGCGGGAGCATCAGCGTCGTATGCGGCGGCTGCGGTTGCAGATCGGCGCGATTGGGGCGGTCGTGCTGCTTATCGCGGGAGGATATTTGGCCTGGTGGGATTACACCCGTGTCAAGGTACGGTATTACCGCAACATTACCTGGCGGTGGGGCGCACCCGAAGGGGTGGGGTGGGTATCCCGGAAATTTCATTCCCACCGCTATCGCACCTGGCGGCTGGAAGAGCGCGGGGGGAAGGTGGTCCGAGCGGGGTATGTCAACAGTAAAGGCCAGCTGATGGATCTGGAGGGGGGGTTATTAGGGGTGGCGGAGCTGAGCATCGACTACCGGCAGGACGGGAAAGTGGAGCGGATCGTGCAGAAAGATTGGCTGGGGAAAGTTGTTATGGTGTGGAACTATGGTTACGGTCTGTCCGACAGTAACGCCAGGCCGGATTCGATTTATATCGATCTTAAGAGCCTTGACCACACAACAGCTCATCAGGGAGGAGTGGAATTTAATGCGGATGCCGGGTTCACCAATATTCAACGAAAATCGAAAGTCAGTCAGCACCTGCTGGTTCTGGACGTTAATGGTCGAACTATAGTACGTCGCTATCGTGATTATCTCGGAAATAATGTCTGTGATGCGACTGGCAGTTTCGGCGAGATGACCAGATTGGAAGATGCAGAGACAGTAATATGGATTTTATATCTGAATTCGAAGGGAGAACCGGCGGCACTTAAAAATGGTTTAATGGGAACAAAACAGGTATGGAACAAGGATGGTGAAGGAGTTAGTCAGGAATACATCGGGCCGGATGGTGAGCCTTTTATTTTTAGAGCCGGATGTGCGGAGATAAGGTTTACCTATGATTCTTACGGGAATAGTACATCAGTATCGTGTTTTGGATTGGATTGCCGGCCCGCGATTCTGAACGAGGGATATTCAAAGCAAGTGTATGAATATGACCGGAATGGGAACAAGGTATCCCAGGCGTTTCTGGGGGATAATGGCAGCCCTGTAATGGACAAATACGGCTATCATAAAAGGGTGTGGACCTATGATCAGATGGGAAATGTTACCTCTGAAGAGTATCGTGATACGGTCGGGAACCCTGCGTTGTATATGGGCGGTTACTCAAAAATTGTTTTAGTAAACAATAGCCGGGGATTACAGATATCGGGTTCCTATTATGGCATTGATGGAAAACCTGCAATGAGCAAAGATGGATGTTCAAGTTTTGCCTATAGATATGATGAAAGAAATAACAGGGTTCAAATTGAATGTTTTGATGCGAATGGGAATTATGTTGTCGGCAAAGACGGGTATGCGAAACTGGAGTTGAAATACCATGATAAATTCAATGTTGTGGAGGAGGAACGGTATTTTGATGCGAATGAGAATCCGGGCAGGAAGGGGGTTGGGTATGCAACACGGATTTACACCTATGATGAACGAGGGAATATTATAGAAGTGGTGTATCTTGATGCGGATGATAAACCGGCGTTGAATGAACAAGGTGTGGCAAGTGAACGGTATATCTGCGATGACCAGGGAAATTGTCTGCAGACTGAATATTTCGGGATCGCAGGAAAACCTGTGACAAATAAAAAAACGGGCTACTCGAAACTGGAATTGGATTATAATGAAAGTGGAGATATCATTTCGGTCGCATATTTCGATTCGGTTGGACAGCCTGTAATGATTCCTGACGGGTATTCGCGTGCCGTTGTATCCCGGGATGAGCGTGGCAACCCGGTTGTCAGTGAATTTTTTGGAGCGGATAGTCTTCCCGTACAAAACAGTAAAAGATCGGCAAAAATTGTCAGACGATATGATGATCGTGGCAATATGATTGAAGAAGAGGCCTTCGGTATAAAAGGACAGCCGGTGGTTAACGAACTCGGGATTTCAAAATACATATATCACCATGATATTTATAATAACTGCACAGAGATTGAAATGTTTGGTACCGACGGAGAATTGCAACGGTGTAATGAAGGTTTTGCCAGGATGAAACAAACTTTTGATGCTTACGGTAACAAGGTCACTGTGGAATTTCTTGATGTTGACGGCGGTGCGGTGGGTGTAAAAAGTACAGGTATCGCAAAGTCTATTTATCAATATGATGAAAAGGGAGATACATTAGTTAAAGAAGGTTATGATGTCAATGTAAGAAAGACGTCCGCTTATGATTTTTCAATAAACACATGGCAGTGTTACGACTATGATGAGAACGGTTTTTTAAAAGAGATATCACTTTTCGATTCAGAAAAACGACCATTGCTCTGGGCTGATGGATACCACAAGGTGCGGATGAAAAACGATGAGCATGGAAATAGAACTGAGGTGAGTTATTTCGATGAAAAAGGACTGCCTGTCCTGCAGAAGGACGGTTATACGAGATGGACTGCAAAATACAACCGGCAGGGGAAACGTACGGAAGTTACTACCTTTGGTTTAGACGGGAAACCGGTTGCTGTTGGAGGTTATGCTTCGACTAAATTAACATATGATAACCAAAGTAATACAACGTCGGAAGCCTTCTTCGGCATCGATGGAAAGCCGGTTTTAAACAAGGATGGATACGCCCGTACGGCCTTCAGTTACAACGCGCGGGGAGAGCTATGCTCCTATGAGACGTTCGGTACCGAGGGTAAACCGGTAATAAGTAATTTCGGTTATGCAAAAATGATCGTTACCCATGATACTGTTGATCATGTCAAGCTGAGAGAATTTTTTAATTCGGAAGGTGCTCCATTTTTATTGGCTGAAGGATATGCCAAATGCAGGGATACGTATGATCAGAGTGGAAATGTAACCACCAGTCTTTTCCTCGGACTTGATGGGAAACCGGTTCGAACCAGGGGTGGATATACCAGGTGGGACAAGGCATACGATGACAGCGGAAAGATTACATCCGAAACATTTTACGATATTAACGGGAAACAAGTGGTGGTCACCATGAAAATCTTTCAGGTTTTTCCGAACACCATTGCCGATTCGCTTGGAATGCAGCCCGGGGATATTTTCCTGCGCTATGGAAACTGGACTATTGCTGATACCGGTGCCTTGACGTTGTTTTTCGGAGAAATGGATCGATGCAGGTCGACCACGAAAACATGGGTACTCCTGCGGGGTGAAACACTCTTAACCTTTGATCTACCTGAGGGGATAATTGGTGCTAAGATTGAGAGCAAGTATGTTCCCGAATCAGAGCACACTGCAGCCGTTAAACGGTACCAGGAGTTTTGCCGTACCGGCAAACAGAAACAATGAATCCACCGTTCTACCGTTTGATCTCAACCAGACCGGCAAGCTTCTTCTGGGTCATCATGCCGACGGAACGGGCGACCTCCCGTCCTTTCACAAGAACCACAAACGTCGGAACCGAGCGGATCATATAATACGCTCCTACTTCCGGTGACTCCTCGATATCCACTGTACCGACAAATGCCCGTTTACTGAACTTTTTCGCCGTTTCAACCAGGACCGGATGCATTGTCTTGCAGGGCGCGGCCCATTCGGCGGAAAAATGAATGAGTACCGGTACCGTATCGTTACTCACTACCGTGGAAAAGTCTGTTCCGGTTTCCGTAACGGATGAGTCACGGTTGACGGTTATCAGTTTGAAGGTACCGGTAGGGGAAGTGGCCGACGCGACCGGGACGGTTTCCTGTGTAACTATGGTACTCCCAGTCGAAGAACCCAGCAGAATACAGAAGGCAAAGAGAACGAAGATTGACTGCATGAGCGGTTTCTTTAAATGTGGTTGTCTGATGAATACTCTGCCTCAGGCCGGAGCCCGGAATAGATAAGTGCGTTACGACATCTTTCTACTGGATCCCGGGTTGGCTTACGCCGCTGCTTCGCGGTCGCCGGGATGACGACACTTATTTTATATCATTGAATAAACATAACGATCTGTATGTAATGGCTATTGTATCACGGTCGCCTACAAACGCAGCGTCATGGGGAATATATATTTTTCCATGTACCATTTCGTGACGGTACTGTATTGTTTAGCTCTTTCTGAAATCCGTGTACCGGAGTAATCGCCGATGAATAAAAACAGAAAATCATGTCAATCGTCATATTTCAGGTCTGGTACTGAACTTGCTCCTGTGTACCGTACCAATGCACTGCGTAGCTGGTGGCGGGAGAATGAGATCCGGGTGTTTATCCTGCTTGCCGCAACCGCAGCCGTACTCGGTGCAGCAGGGTTTTACTTCGTGCTGCGGGACGCGCATAAACTGCAGCCGCAAAGTGTTCTGGAAATACTGCTGCTCACTGCGCAGCTCTTTGTACTCGAATCGAATCTGGAGACCGGAAGTCGGGTGCCACTCATTCTTGCGATCGCACGGTTGCTTGCACCGCTGACCTTCGGGTATGCTGCTTTTAAAACATTTGCCGCACTCCTGCACCGGTTTTTCCGTCTTCCTCTGTATCGGGACCATGTGGTCATCTGCGGTCTGGGAGTACGGGGGCTCGAACTCGCGCGGGGGTACCGTGCCCTCGGCAGAAAGGTGGTGGCGGTGGAGGTCGATGCGGAGAATGACCTTATCGCAACCTGCCGGGAACTGGGAGTGCCCGTTGTCATTGGCGACGCCGCCGAAGAGATGGTGCTGCGTAAAGTGAATATCACCAAAGCGGCGCTGGTGTATGCGATCAGCGGCGACGACGGCAGCAATATTGAAATCGGCGAGAAAGTGAACGGACTGATCGGCTGCCGGAAAAAAACCACGGGGAGACGTGTCAACTGTTACCTGGCGGTGAACAACCTGCTGCTTTCCGATATCAGCACCAGCAGCGGTTTTTTCAGAAACTCTTCAAAAAACAGTACCACCCGGATAGTGCGGGTCAACGATCTTGCCGCCCGCATGCTTTTCCGGGAGTTTCCGCTTGACCGTAAACCGATTGCGCCGGATGATCCCACGATCATACACTGCATTGTGGCGGGGTTCGGGGCGATGGGGGAGAGCGTTATTTTACAGGCGGTGAAGCTTGGCCATTTCGCCAATATGAAAAAGATGAAGGTAACGGTAGTCGACCGTGATGCCGTTCAGAAAGGCGGGTTGCTGCTGCAGGTGCTTCCTGCGCTGGCGTCGTGCAGTGCTATTTCCTTTAAAGATATGGATTTCAACACACGGGAATTCAGTGACTTCGTGGCTGAACAGATGGCACTGCCGGATACGCTTCCTTATGTCGTCTTCTGCATGAACGATCCGATGGCATCGGTCAACTGCGCGCTGCGGCTCCGGAGTCTGACCGGTGAATGTGATGTCCCCCTGTACATCAGGCTGGATGACAATTCCGGGCTGGGGGTACTGCTCCAGCGCAGTGAAGAGGCAGGGGAGGAACTTTTGAATATTCACGGATTCGGCAGAATCGACAAAACCTGCACGCCTGCAATATTCGAATGCTGGGAACTTGACCACACGGCACGGGCGATTCATGAGGACTACCGGCAAAGGCGGATTTTCGAGGGGGGAGATCCTCAGTCTCCTTCCCTGTGTTCCTGGGAGGAACTCGATTCCTCGCTGCGCGATTCGAACCGGCAGCAGGCCGATCACCTGCCGGTCAAACTTCGGGCATGCGGGTATGATACTGTAGATACGGATGAATGCGGGAAGGATGATCGGGTGACGGTATTTACTCCTGAGCAAATCGAGCTGCTTGCCCGTATGGAACACCGCCGGTGGAACGCGGAGCGGTTTCTCTTCGGGTGGAAAAAGGGGAATGAGAAAAATGTTGAAAAAAGAATCAGTCCTTATCTGGTGGATTGGGAGGAGTTACCGGACGAGATAAAGGAATATGATATTCAGACGGTTCAGAACATCCCCGCGATTCTCGAGCGGGAGAGAATGTGCATCTGCCGGATGCATGAGGATGCATCAATGGGTTGACCGGGTGGCGGTGGTGGACCGGCGACCGATGAATTTTGGTTAGATAGTGGTTTTGACGATTGATAAATATTCCGACTTCACCGCACTCCTGCCATACCGGTCACTTTTTCTTCCGCTGCGATCCTTTGTTCTTCCGTTCAATTCCCCGCTGCTGTTCGATTTTTTCGATGAGCATTGCAAACGTGAGATCTTTCATGATCATGCTGCAGTGTTCCGCGATGGTGCCGAGCATGCCCTGCACGAATTCCCGGCAGATGTCGTCGGGAGCCTTCGGGATGCGACGGTTCTGGTTTTCGATCGCGTTGATGATATCGATCACCGGCGTCTGGGAAAAGTCCCTCGTGGGAACGTACCCGGCGTTGCGGTCACCCACGATGTGCAGGAAGCCTTCGTGAATGAGCCAGTTGAGAATACCGGAAGCCTGCGCGTCGGTCAGCTCGTACTTGTTACAGAAAAAACGCAGGACGGGAGGTGGCCGTTTGCGGATGAAAGCCTCGACGCAATCAAGCATCATGCGGATGGTGATGTAGGTTTTGTAGTCGCCCACGCGCCGGTCCTAGCGCCGTTTCGCACGCAGGAGCGGTTTGAAGTTCTGAAAGACGTACGCGACCTGTGCCCCGAAGAGAATGATCAGCGCGGCCAGAAACAGTGACAGCAGAAAGAGCGGCAGCATGCCGACCGCGCCGTAGATCGTCTGGGTCTGGAAGGACGCCCTGACGATCATGCTGAATCCCCGCCGTTCCAATTCAAAGAAAAGCGCGGAAATGAGTCCGCCGGCAATGGCGGAAACAAAGTCTACCTTGGTGTTGGGAACGAATACGATAAGGCTGGTGAAGGCAAGTACCATGAGGAGAAAGGGTACCATGTCGAGCGGCAGGAAATACCCCGATACCAGATCGAACCATTCGCTGCGCCGGAACTGGAACGACATCAGGAACAGCAGCGGGCTGTAGACCATCACCATGGTGAAGGTACGCAACCGCACGAAGATCGACCGTGACCGGACGACTTTCCAGATGGTGTTGTACGACTCCTCGACACTGCCGAAGAGCCCCACGGCAACCACCATCAGCACGATGATTCCCACGCCGCGCAGTTTCTGTGCATTGACAAAAAATATCGTGATGTATTCAAGGACGGTATCGGGGGCGAACGGCAGCAGCAGTGCGAAGAACTGCCGCACCTGCTCGGGCTGCACCTCGATGAACCCGGCGATCATGAACGCCGCGGTGGTCACCAGCGGCACGATGGCGAGCAGCAGTGCATAGGCGAGCGCCGAACTGCGGGTGATGCAGTGGTTAAGCACGTACTCCGAAAACACGATCCGCCAGAAAATGAAGAATCGGGTTAACTGGTACCAGACGATACTCCGTTGTCGTCGCAGGATGAGCAGCGCGTCGCCCGGGTTCTGAAAAACGTCTTTGAAATAATTTCGTGAGAAGAGGTACATGGGGTTCCCACAGGTTGCTGTTGATCCGCAGCTGCGTAAATAATAATGATACTATTTAAAATGAGCAATTGAGAAGAACGTTCTCCTGAGGAGTATGACAGAAGCGTAATCGCATCTCGGGATCGAGCTTATTCCAGCTTCTCCCGCACTGCCGGCAGCGGTTCCGGGTAATGCCCCCGGCCCCGGTATTTCTTCGTGTAAATCGCCTGGGTGGGGCAGCGGTTGTAACAGCGCCAGCAGGCGGCGCATTTCGATTCATGGAACCGGGGAAGACCATCCATCGTGATGGCCCCGTAGGGGCAGTTCCGCGCGCAGAGACCACACCGGATACATGTGTCCGCATCAACAAACTTCGGTCCCATCTGCCAGGTACCGAGCCAGCGGGGGAGGCGGAGCGCGAATCGGCGGGAGGGCGGCAGTCTGAAGATGGGGGCGGTGGAGATGTCGCCGGAAAGAAGTCCGGCAAGCCGGCTGATGAAACGGTCGAATGCATCGAGCTCCTCTTTGTGCGGTGCGTCGGCATTCGCGTTGTGCATGCAGATCATGACGGGACGCGTATCGGGCATATGCAGCGCATCGGCGGCAATGATTTTGAAGCCGCGTTTTGCAACCAGACTGCAGATATGCGCCAGCGTGCCGGCATTGAAATTACCGAACGTATTGAATACGAACGCCGGTGTGCCGCTCCGGCGCGGCAACGAATTGACAAAACGGGAGAAAAGAGCCGGGGAAACGAGGAAATGCGACCAGGTGGCGAATCCGACCGCATCATACAGGTCAAGGTTGACATCGTCGCTTGAGGTGATGTCGTGAAGAAGTATATCCTGTTGCGGAAGCTTTCTGATGAGGTATTCGCAGGCAGCCAGGGTATTTCCCATGTTCGAATAAACACAGAGCAGAATTTTCATACGGACTCCACTGGATGGTTCCGATAACGATCGTCGTTTTCAGGATCAGGACAGTTGCCGTGACCGGACAGCGAAAATAAAAAAAAGGTATTATCATAAACTGATAATACCCGGAAATATTTTCGGATCAACCTGTTATTTATTCTGATTCTTCCTGATGATATCGTCGATCTCCTGCTGCACCTTCGCCTTGTAGAGCACTTCTTCGAGATCGTGCGCGATTTTTTTACCCTGCATGAGTATTTCCGAACGCTTTTCGAGCAGGGAGAGTTCCAGTTCCCGTTTGCGGTTCTCTTCAGCACGCAGCTTGTAAAGAACGATACTGTGTCCGATTGAAAGACCGAGAAGGAGTATGAAAACCTGAACTAGAAGTATGATTATAAAGCTTGGTGTCATGGCAGGTTTCAACCTCCTTTTTATGCTTGCAGCATTACTGAAACTATTAATAAATATAGCTACAGCTGGAGGTGAAAGCAACGTATTACTTTTCCGCATACAATTTGCAGGCAGCGTTCAGGGAAGCGGGAAGGTATCGGTGTTAAAATTCATCCTCCGTGCAAAATTCAATAATTTCAACAATAATTCTCTTTTATTCTCTTCAATTATCTCGGTATCTTTTTGTAAGGGAGAGGTGATTTCCCGGTGCAAATCCGCAACCGGGCCGGAAAGTACCGGTTGAAAGATATCTTCGAGACGATGCTTGGATACCGGAAGGGAAAAACGGTCGACCGTATTGAGAAGGTACCTGATCCGGTCGCATTGCTCGATGGAAAGCTCATGGGTGAGTGCATCGAGTTCACCGGTGAGAAGTTTTTCCGCAAGCCTGCCGGACGGTGTGAATTCAAGCGAGCAGCGGAAATGGGTCGCCCGTTGTGCAATCGCGGCAAGTTGTTCGATACAGTCTGCCTCGGTACCCGGTTTTTCGAGCCGGGAAAAGGTCGTATCCCACTCTTTCTGCAGTTCAAACCGTAACGGTGCCTTGAAATGATCAGGCAGGTCGGGGTGGAACGACTGAAGCAGCGAAAGATCCTGCTCGTTGATACGCAGCCACGATTCAAACCTGCTTTCCGAGTGGCGGGCGATCCGTTCCAGATACACCTGTGCGATGTCGTCACGCAGGGAGGGAAAAATGTCGGTCAGCAGGTACAGTTGCGTATCGGGATTACTGGTGAGCCATATCGGATCGGTGACCTGCGTATTCGGGATTCCCTTCCAGGGCAACACCCACCCGAGAGGTTCCAACCGGTTGCTCACGTCGATGATCACCAGCCATTCGCCGGCTTCTCCCGATGCGGTATGGTCGATCAGGATATGAAAGAGCTGCGGCCACTCATCAGGTGTTTCGTCCGAAGCGGCGGCTTCCTCGGGGAAGAGACTTTCGATCCTGTAGTGATAGCCGTGCTGTTCGTAACTGTGTTTCCGGGTTACGGCGAGTGCTGCCTTCATAGCGGCGGCGAAAGCAAGCATCCGTTCATGGAAAAAGTAGGGAAGGACCAGCCGTTCGAAGAGGGTCGCACCGGTATCGTTATTGAGATTACTGGGTGCATGCGAAAGATCGCGCATGAAGGTTTCGAGCACTTCCGGCTGCCGGTCGGGTCCGATGCCGAGCTGCAGGGCTCTGCAGGCGTAGGCGAGATTCTGCATCGGTTCGATACCGCTGATTTCGGAAAAGAACCAGCCGCACGAGGTGTATGAAAACAGCATGAATTTCTGTGCTTCGAGCAGGCGATGCAGTTTTTTGGAAGCTTCCGGAGCGATTTTCTTTTTCGGTCTCTGCGAAGAGAGCAGCCGGCCCCAGCTGGTCTTTGTCTGCCGGTTGAGCAGGGTACCGTACCGGTTGCGCAGTTTCCACGGATCGAGACCGAACGTTTCACATGCCGCGCAGTAGGCCTCGTCGACCGATTCCTGCAGATTGTCAAGCGCCTGCCGCAGCGGTCCGCGCCATTTCTGGTGCCATCCCTTACCACCGCCGGTCGAGCAGCCGCAATCCCGTGTCCATCTGCCTACTCCGTGGGCGCAGCTCCAGGCGGTTCCCTCGCCGAAGGCGTTCTTGAGCCGCACCTCGTGCTGCGGCGGATGGTGGGCGAGATACGTGGCGAAATTGACCGGTTGTATACCGAGCGCGGGAGCGACATTGGTGAAGAAATAGGCGAGGCACATGTCCCCGAACGGTTTGTGGTGCCCGAACGTTTCGCCGTCGGTCGCGATGACGACCACCTCGTCGGTTTTCATTCCCGGAGAATAGCACTCATTGATGCGGTTGCCCAGGGTGTGCGCATCCTGCAGCAGATCATTGAAACTGACTTCCTTTGAAAGTCCCTCGTCAAAAAAGAATACATCGAGGTGGCCGCCGCTTTTTTTACCGGCGGCGTTACGGGCGAAGAGCCGATACGGGCGTCTCGTATCGACGGGATGGTCGGCGGTGGAGATCCAGTCGGCTGATCCGTCAAGCGACCGGAAAGCATCCGCCTGTTGCGGTGCAAGAATGACAAAAGAAAAATGTTCGTCGATGAGACACTGGGCGGTTTCCATGTTGATGGCGGTTTCGGCAAGCCAGATGCCTTCCGGTTCTCTGTTGAAGGTTATCCTGAACGATTCCTTCGCCCACCGCAGCTGCGTGATCTGGTCGTGGCGGGAAGCGAGCGGCATGATGATATGATTGTATACCTGCGCCACGGCGTTCCCGTGGCCTCCGGATTGCTGCACCGACGTACGGTCACCTTCGATAATGCGTTGTGTCGTGACGGGGTGTTTGTCTTCAAGCCACGACATGAGCGTAGGGCCGAAGTTGAAACTCAAGTCACGATAGTTGTTGTGTATACCGGTAATCATGCCGTCGGGATCGAGCAGCCGCGAATACCCGTTGGGCCGGTAGCACTCCGCATATATCCGCTCGTTCCAGTCGTGATGCGGTGCGGCACTCGGCTGTGTCTCAATATGGTCAAGCCAGGGGTTTTCCCGGGGGGGCTGATAGAAATGTCCGTGGATGACGACCCATTTTTTCGCCTCGGGTTGAGGCTTAATTCCACGCATACGGAGTCCCGTCGGGGTTGGTTACGGTCTTCCCTTCCAGGCGGCGTTTCAGGATGTCGATTCCCTGAGCGATGATGTCGGTTCTTTCTAAAAAAGCGTTCTCGAACCAGACTTCGGTTTCCTGATTGATACGGGTATAGCATTTATCGCCTATCCGTCTGTCGCCGATCTGGATTTCTATGGTGCTTTTCTCATTGTCGATGATGACGTTTCTGAGCCATCTGATGCTCATGCGGTTTCTCCTCTGGTAAGATATATCCTACGGGACCCTGGCAAGTAACAGACGTGCCCGTGTCGAGTACTGATTGGCCGGAAATTCGAGTACCAGCCGCTGCAGCAGGGTGCGCGCCTCTCCGTTCGCCCTGTTGTGAAGCAGTGCTTCGGCAAGGTAATAACAATATTCCGGTTCCTTTTCGGCCGGTGCGCACTTCAGTGTCTTGACCGCTGCGGCGGCATCGTTTCCTTCAATCAGTCGTCGCGCGACGCGCACGCCGATGCGCCACGCTTCGTTCAGACTGCCGACGGATTCACAAAACTGCCGGCCAGCCCCGTTCAGGTCACCCTTATACAAAGTATATTCGATTCGGATGAATTTGGCAAGCGCCTCCGGTGTGTCCGAGAATCGTAGCAGCCAGTAGCGGTAATCCTGGTAGCGGGCGGTTTCGCCCGGGGGAATTTCCGCGGTCAGAGAATCGAGCAGCGCGGTGCAGGTATCGATGACACCGCTTAAAAACAG
>JAFGHA010000178.1 GCA_016930275.1 Chitinispirillaceae bacterium | reverse complement strand
GGAACCGGAAAAATCGGGAAAGCTGCTATCGATATCCTGAACGGTTTCGAAATGAAGGTATTGGCATTTGATCCCTATCCAAATGAATCCTATGCCAGTGAAAAAGGTATCAGATATGTCACCCTTGATGAGCTCTATGCAGCATCTGATATCATAACTCTCCATTGTCCGCTTTCGCCACAAAATGTTCATATGATAAACAGTGACAGTATTGCGAAAATGAAAGATGGTGTGATGATCATCAACACCGGACGTGGAAAACTGATTGACACCAAGAGTCTTATCAATGGTTTGAAAAGCGGTAAGGTCGGTTCTGCCGGGTTGGATGTCTATGAAGAAGAAACCGAATATTTCTTCGAGGATTACTCCTCTGCTGCAATCAATGACGACGTGCTTGCCCGTTTGATGACCTTTCCCAATGTTCTGATCACCTCCCATCAGGGTTTTTTGACGGCGGAAGCTTTAAGTGCAATTGCCCGAACCACGCTTGAAAATGTTAAAGTATTTTTTGAAAAAGGTAAATTACCGAACGAAATATGTTATAAATGTTGTGAAAACACCTGCAGTAAAAAAGAAACCGGAAAATGTTTTTAACCCCCGAATCCATTTACACCAAGGATGACCAATGCAGATAACATCGAAAACAAAAATCATAGAACTGACCAACCGGTATGATTTCATGCTTGATTATCTTGTCGGGTTGTCATTGAAGCAGTACCCGTACAATCACAGGCTTCAGGTAATTTTATTTGCAAGCGTCGCAACGACAACAACATTTTCAGGAACTATGCACCAATACAGCATGAACAGGTTATAACCATGAATCAGGAGCAGGTGAAAACACAACTTCTTCAATTGAAGGATACCACCGAGGATTGTCTGATTATCTTTTCAGGAAAAAGCAGCAAAAAAGTGGATGGATTGTATCATCCGGAAAATCGTGAAATCATCATTCATAATAAAAACTTTGAAGACGACAACTCATTGATGTATACGGCAATCCATGAATTCGCCCATCACGTTCAGTTTACGGAATCGTCTATTCCGGTATCCGCAAGAGCGCATACGAACCATTTCTGGAATATTTTTCACCATTTATTATTTCTGGCAGAAGACAAAGGTATCTACAATAATGTGTTTAAAACCGATACGAAATTTGTCGAATTAACAAAAAAAATAAAGGACAACTTTGTAAATGTTGATGCACAGTTAATGAAAGATTTCGGCAAATTTCTCCTTGAGGCATTTGAATTATGCCTTGAAAAACACCTCAGCTTTGATGATTATGTTGACCGGGAGTTACAACTTCATAGAAACACCGCGAAAACGCTTATAAAAATCCACAGCAAAGATATCAATCCTGAAATCGGTTATGAAAACATGAAAATTGTTGCAAATATACGGGAAGATTTCGAGAGAGAACGGGCCGAAGCAGCATTTCTTGAGGGAAGAACACCCGACATGGTCAGAGCTGAATTCAAAGCGAAAGAAAAACCGGATAACAAAGTCGACTATCTCCTTCATGAGAGGGATAGAATCGAAAAAACTATCGAAAAACTTACGGTTAAGCTCGCACAAATTGAACAACAGATCAGTGCGATATATTGATACCGGAATTAAAAGTACGATAGTCTTTCGTGAATCTTAATAGGTCAACCCGTAACCGTACGGATACAGCGGTTCCCCACCGCTCCCCTGTTTCTCATCGGCATACACCGTTCCGGTATTGATCGGGATCTGTCCGGCGGATGCAGGCCAGGTATGTGTGAGCTTACCGGTGAAATTATGCTCTCCGTAAAGCACATCTGCCACTCCACCGCCTTCCCCACCCGGAAGCCATGCAGCCACCACCGCCTTGCACCAGTTGATCTCCGTATCGATGACCATCGGACGTCCGCTGACAATCACCAGTATCACCGGTTTGCCGCTATTGTAACACTGTTCGATCAATCCGGCATTTTCACACTCCGAAAGATCGGGAACCGTACAGTCACCGAACTGTTCGGCATACGGTCTCTCTCCAACGACCACCACGATCTTGTCCGCTTCGGCAATGTTGTCTGCGTTTGCGCTGTAGGTGACATTCGATCCTTTTTCCTGCAGCCCCTTGAGGATGGTCTGTCCCGAAATTTCGTTATGGTCGGTACTCCCCTGCCAGCTGATGGTCCATCCCCCGCACTGTGCACCGATTTTGTCGGCCCACGATCCGACCACGGCGATCTTCTCATCTTTTTTAAGCGGCAGCACCGACGCCTCGTTTTTCAGGAGCACCAGCGATTTTCTTACCGCCTCGCGTGCAACTGACCGGTGCTCGGCACTGTTGATCTGCGCACGGAGACCTGCATCGGGATAGGGGTTGTCAAACAGGCCCATACGGAACTTGACACGCAGAATGCGCTTTACCGCATCGTTGATCCGTTCGATGGGAATAAGCTGATTTTCTACCGCATATAAAATTGAGTTGATGAACTCTCCCACACTCGCGTCACCCACGATCATCGCCATGTCAAGGCCGGCATTGATCGCCTTTGTCACGCACTCCGCCTGGTAACTGTCACAGGCACGCGGTATGGCATCCCAGTCACTGATGCAGAACCCGTCGAATCCGAGATCCGTTTTAAGGATGGAGGTGAGGGTATGCCGATCGAGCGTCTGCTTCCAGTTACCGCCGTCATGAATCCAGGTATGGTAGGAAGGCATGACAGTGGCAACCATTTCACGAACAGCGGCCGCATACTGCGGAAGGTGAACGGCACGCATTGTGACTTCGGAGATCGACATTTCACCGTTGTTGACGCCGTCGTCGGTGCCGCCATCACCGAGATAATGTTTCGTACTTGCCGCCACCGGGATGGCGATACTCTGCATACCCCGTATGTATGCGGTTCCGAGCAGCGTATTGATTTCCGGCGTTTCACCGAAACCCTCGTAGGTGCGACCCCATCGTTCGTTACGGACCGTTGCGATACAGGGTGCAAAATTGAACCGTATGCCGATACCGGCGCACTCGTTCGCGGTGACAGCGCCGATTCTGGCGATCAGTGCGGAATCCCCGGTGCAGCCGAGCCCGATATTATGGGGAAAAATCGTGCAGCCGCTTATCGTTCCCACACCGTGTACGCAGTCCTGCGCGTACATGATCGGAATTTTCAATCGGGACGTACTCATTACCGCCTTCTGAATGCGGTCGATCGCCGCAGCCCACGATTCGGGGGTATTGGGCTGGCCGTTCTGGGACTCGTCACTCCCGCCGTTGAACACCGACCCGATCCCCCTTGCGGCGACGTCTTCGTTTTTGAGTCTGCCCGGGTATTCATTGGTGAAATTGATCTGCGTCTGCACCATCTGCCCTGCCTTCTCTTCGATAGTCATGAGCGTGAGCAGTGAATCGATTTTGTGTTCGATGAGCTGTTCTTTACTGGTGCGGGTAAGTGCAAGATCGCCCAGATTGCCCGACTGCGCCGGAAGCGCCTGCTCCAGGGTGGTAAAACCACCACGTGAAACGATGAGAGTACCGGCTGGGGGAACGGGTGCGGCTGCGGTACGGATGTCACCGGGGATGATGCCGGTGCCGGTGCCCCCGGAGACATCTGCGGCACCTGTTGATCGATCGGACAGCAGCAGCGGGACGGTAAACCGGGAACCGCTGACGGTGAAATCGGCGAGATACAGTCCGGGAACAATGCGACCGGCAAGCAGTCCAGAGAGAGAGAGCGTGTGCCGCCCCTGCGTAAAAGTGTTATTGAGCAGTGTGGTGTTTTTCCGTCCGTCGGGAGTATACAGGATGCAGCGAACCGTTTGTGCCGCTGCGCAGGTGAACGATACACTGCGGCCGTTTATTGAAAAGGGATCGTGTTCCGTCTGCCGTTTACAGAACGGCAGGGAGCCGGTCTGACCGAGTGAAAATGTTCCGGTGGAATCGGTATAAACGGTGAAACCGGTTTCCTTTATCATCACCGTGGCATTGGCGATCGGCCGCGATGGTGTTCCGGTGTCAACGATACGACCGGTGTACGTGGCGGAAGCGGCATGGAGTAATGCGGAAAACAGAATAACGGGTAACAGACGCTGATAGATCATCAAACGGTTCCTTTATTTAATGGTACTGCACAAAAACGGTGAGATGGTATTACCGGAAAATGGTGCCGAAATCATCGCGAATGCAGGATTCATTCGGCAGTGGATCCATCCGATAACATAGAAATTTAAGTGATCTTTTTTTTGAAGCCGGTTCACCGTGCGGTAATAAACGTGGCTAATTTTAACCGATTGCCGTTGCGGCAGGTTATTGACATATCAAAATACGTCGGAGACTGCGAAGGGTCATCACCAGATGCCGGTTCCCGCTTCCGCAAATCCACATCATTCCGATGTTCTACTCACCATCGTCATCCGATGTTTCCGAAGCCTGCTGAGCACGGACGATCTTCACGTTCTCCAAACCGATAACCGCGCCGGGGCTTCCGAGTTCGTATGCTTTCGTGTAGCAGAATTCAGCTTTTTCGAGTATCCCCCGGTTGAAAGCGATGTTGCCGGCTTCGAGTGCCAGCCCGATGAAATCCGGAAACTGTATCATTCCTTCCATCGCGGTTTCGAGGGCCACCAGATCGTTACCCATCTGCTTCTGAGTCTGCACTATCCGGTAGAACGTGTTTTTATTGCGATCGATGTCATAGGATTTCTGGAGGTAAAACAGGACACGCGGCAAATCGCCCATCTCGTCGTACATATCGGCAATAAGCAGAAGTACATACGAATAGTTTTGCGCCGTATACGGGTATTCTTTCAGCCAATGAATTGCGGTTTCATAATCATTGAGATTACGGTAAATTTCTCCGAGCGCCAGATATGTTTCAGACAGCTTGGGGTACTTCTTTGCAATGTATTCATATTGCACGGCTGCTTCGGGGATTGCACCGGATTTGGTATATGCCGCCGCAAGCACAAGACGCATTTTCTGGTTGTCCGGATCAAGTCGCAATGTCTGCTTCGAAGCTGCAATGCATCGGCCGAGATCTCCGAGCATGTAGTAGATGATGGCACAATTCAGACGAGCCTTGACATAATCGGGTGCGAAATGAATGCATTGCCGGTAGTACGTAAGCGCACGTGGAAGACTGTCGAGCTGAAAATACGCGTTTGCACAATTAAAATAACAGAGCACGGGATTTTCACCTGCCGTCAATGCTTTTTTGTAGAGATGCACCGACTCGATAAGTTTTCCCTCTCCGTAAAGCGCGTTTGCGGAATCGAGCATCGGGCCTGCAGATACTGCGGCACTACAGAAGAAAAGGAACGTAACAATGCTGCGCAACTTATTTCTGGAGTACAAAATCGATCTCCTTTTTCGCGCGTACATTTACCGGAATGCCTTTTTTCTTGCCCGGTTTGAATCGCCATTTCGCGATAGTCCGCTTCGCCTCTCTGGTAATAATCGGCGAAGGTGATTCTTTCACCTCAATCGATTTCACCTTTCCGTCGTGCCCTATGATAAAAAACACTACAAGTTTTCCTTCGATACCCCGTTCCCGTGCCGCCAGCGGATATGCCACCGGGGTCGTCTGCATGGGAACAGGACGCTCATCAGTTTCACCTTCCTCGAACACCTCTACCTGCAGATCCTTGGTTTTATCAACTTCCACCACTCCAGCCGCGGCATCACCACCGCTAGCCCCGGCATCGACGGTTAAATCCGGCATAAGTCTCATTCCCGTTTTGTTGCCGAGTGATTTGTTTTCATTGGAAGACGTCACCTTCCGAATCTTGGGTTGTGCTCTTTTTTCCTCCTCTTCAGGGGGTTTCCGAACCATCTCGATTAATACCTTGTTTTCCTTTTTTGAGTCGGCGTCATCCTTCTGTCCTACATCGATCATGGCATGCAGCAGTGAAATACCCACAAAAAACAGGAAACTGATCGCGAAGGCGGCGGTTAGTCGTCCGATATTAGCTAACAGGCGCACTACCGGATTCACTAAGATCCCTCCTTGCTTGCCGCGATAGATACTTTCTGCGCCCCTGCGAGCATACAATAATCCATTACCTCCACGGCCCGTCCTACGTCAACCCCCCGGTCGGCAATGATAACTACCGAGATATCCGGCTGTTTCGACGTTTCCTTTTCGATAATAATCTGAAGTCGCTCAAGATTTACCTGTCTTCCGTAAATATGAACGGTTCCTTCCCGGGTGACGCCGACCAGAATCGATTTCTGACTCATCGATTTCGACGACATCGCCTTCGGTTTCGAGACATCCACTCCTGTTTCGATGTACAGGTTGGCCGTAACGACGAAAAAGATCAGTAAAACCGTCATGATGTCCACGAACGGTGCGAGATTAATATCCGGCTTTTCATTTTCTTCCGGCACTAATCGATGCCGTGCATACTGCATATCATCTCCTTTATCGGTTTCCGTTGCTTCGTTGTCGCCCTCACCGAGATGTTCCAGATCCGAAGAAATGTTGTCAAGTAATTTCTTTTTATTACGCTGAACGTGATCATACATGAAGAGTGCGGCCATTGCAACGCCGAGACCGGTGAGTGTTGCCTGAAGAGCGATACTGATGCCGCTCGACATTATTGCCGGATTGCCGAACCCGAAAATACCGATCACCGAAAACATGTGATTCATCCCGCTGATCGTACCGAGAAGTCCAAGCAGCGGCGCAATCACTATCCAGGCGGAAATGGTCGATACTCCACTCTGAATATCAGGAAAAACCTTGTTTGTGAATTCGGCGCAGGCACGTTGACGATGATCAAAATTGCTCTTTGATTGCAGTTTTGAGGCCAGCACGGAGAATGCCGGAGGCAATCCGCCGAGAGAGGAGGCGGGTTTGTTTTCGGTAAGGGATGAAAACAGGCGTTTCCACGCATTTTTATACCTCTGAAACCGGACGATTTTACCGATTCCTATATACCAGACAATCACCGAAACACCGAATATCGGATAGATTATCCAGCCACCTACCTGAAACATTCTGACGAAGGCATGAACCATGATTAATTCTCCGCAACAGTCTTCTCAAGCACCTGTTGCGCCATGGCTTCAATATCCGCGACGAGGCGATCCTTTTGTTTCCGGATATAGTCGTGAGCGAAGAGTGTGGGAATCGCGATTGCAAGACCGGTCTGCGAGGTGACGAGTGCCTCGGATATACCACCGGCAAGAAACTTCGGATCTCCCGTACCGTAGTAGGTAACCGCTGCAAACAGGGCGATCATGCCGCTGATGGTTCCGAGCAGTCCCAGAAGTGGAGCTGCGCCTGCAATCACCGCAAGAGTGTTGATGTTCCGTTCAAGGATGTTTATTTCCCTGAATATCAATTTTCGTACCGCATTTTCGGCTGCGGAATAGTTTTTCGGAGAATTAAGACATACTTCGAGGATTCCGGCCATCAACCCCTTTTTCGATTTCGCGTAAGTTAAAGCCTTACCTTTTTCATTTTTATCGATCAATTTGAAGGCGGCGGCAATCTGGCGGCTGAACTTTCTCTGACGTGTCCAGAATTGCAGAACTTTGAGAATAACGAGAATCAGAATCCAGACAGGGAGCAGCAACAGGGGAATCATAACCCATCCACCGGCTTTCAGATGTGATTTGAGTTTCTGAAATGCCGTTGTCTTGTTTCCCTCCACAAGCATCTTGGCCTGTTCATTCTGCGTCACTTCAGTCATGACCATCCCCGAAACCCTGTTATCCTGAATCCACTGCGGCAGGGTTTCACGAACATACCCGTTTAATTCCTCCGACAGTACCGGTTCAATGGAAAACCGGTCCTTACCGAGATGACCGGTCTGGTGAATCATGTAAATCGCCTGCGAGGAATCCATGCAGTAGGCAAATACACTTCCGAATCGCGCCAGCGAAAACATCCGTGCTTCCCCTTCATTCGGAAGCAGTTTTTCCTGGGTAATCGTAACCGACCGTCCAGCATTCATCGCTTCGATCCGGTAGCGCAGAAATTCTTCCCACCCGTTGAGCGGATCACTTTTTTCAGCATAAGATTGTCGTACCGCTTCCAGTTCTCCGCGCCGGCGTTCAAGATCGATCGGAAAGGTTTCAAAGAGGTCGTCAGCCTCCTTCTGCATCAGCTCGTCAATTCCGTTCTTGACAAATTCCCATTCTTCCTTTTTGTCCTTGGCGTTGTTCCGAACATCGGTCAGATTCTGTTCCTTCACCAGGGCTTCTTCCTTTATTTTCGATAAATTGCGGAGAGCGACTTCCTGTTTTTCCCGCAGCCGTTCATACTCTTCCTTATCTGCTTCCCGCTGCTCCACCGAATGCTGTTTGAAGGTGTAGCGTGCGGCTATTTCATTTTCAAGTGAATCCCGGACACTTTCGAGCATCTCGTTGATACTCCTGAGCTCAATTTCAAGTGCATCCGTTTTATTTTTCCGCGAGTGTGCCGTACCGGCGATAATCAAGGTGAGTGCGCATACGAATATAATTCTCATTGTTCACCACCTTCCGCGACACCGTCAACAAGGGGCAGAGTGACAAACTCGGGCATCGACTTCCCCTCGCGGATATTCGCCGCCTTGAACAGCTCCGCGGCGATTGACGGGTCCTTTATCGTTTTCCATCCGGTACTGGTGTCAGATGCATACCACACTGCACACTCGTCACCTTTAAGATTCACGACCGCTTCGAAAAACGCTCCGATACGCAAACGGTATACCGTTCCTCGAATTTCGGCTATCGGGGAGGATTCCTGCGAGACCTCGATGCTCGGGTTCGCATCTTCAGCACGACTCAGAATCTGCTGCATACGATTGATGGCTTCCACATTGGCGATACTTTTGTTCCGAAGTTCGTTTTTCAACAGAGCGGTCGATGCAACGACATTCTGCCGCACCATCGGCGGGAGTTTTTTGAGATTGTCGGCTATCTTGTCGCAGGAGGCAACAAGTTTATTCCGCATTGCCTCCTGGGACATTTCATATTGCCTGATTTGCGAGTTCGCCGAATTGATGAGCGCCGCGAGAGAATCGTTACGGTTTTCATGAACGGTCGTCTGCTTGATAATCGAGGCGGTTTCCTTTTTAACCGCAGCCCAGCGTTCCGCGGTCCTTTTGGTATACTCTTCGAATTCCTCCTTGTCCTGATTCATGTCAAACCGGTTCTTTTTTCTTTCGGTCTGAAGCCGCATGAGATCTTTACGCGCGCGTTTAATTTCACTCTCGATATCGCCCGATTGTGCAAAGGTAAGATTTACTGCGATACACAGCAACCCAATCAGGCCGGCTAATCGTTTCATGCATGACTCCTTATCCACTGTTTTTTCATGTATCAGGTTTTAAATGCAGGTGAATGCGGTACTTCCGCTCATCACACGATGGATGGTACGCGGAGAGTACCGAAGGTGGAATTTATTCTTTCGCTACAAGACGCAGATATCTCCATTCAAGGCGATTGGGCCCGGTAGCCGACGGATCGTCCGGTTCCGCCAGTTCATGACGAAGGTACATCGTATCAGCATTGATTTTTAGTATCTGGTAGGTACTCACACCGCTGCAGTACCCCAGGTAATTGTTGTTCGACAACGTCAGGATGAGGTTGAACCTGTTTCCTGTACTGTCATCGGTGAAATATCGGAGCCGTTCCATGGTACCCTCCGCAATGGTATCCTCCTTGGTCACCGTATCCACTTCCAGTTTCCACGTTGCAGGATTATTCGGTATATACGCGTGGACCGTATCCGCATAGGTTGCCTGACTGGTGCCGAACAGTTTGTTGCACCATTTCCAGTTGAAATAAAAATCACCGTGACATTCATTTTTATAGGTGAAGCCCTTGAGTCCGAAAACATATTCATCATCCAGGGCTCCGGAGGGAGGAACCGGAGGGGTGGTTGAAAGCGAGGATCTCCACCAGTACGCAATGGGATCGTTATAGTTGCTGACTCCCGCTCCTTCCGCATTTTTTGGTGCGGGATTGCCGTTGGCAAGTGCACTGTCCGCATTGTCAATTACCCACGTTTTGCTCTCGACATCGCATCCGCCCGATAAAAATGTATAATACTTGTTGGCACAGATCGCCGGATCGGTTTCTTCAATAACCAACTCTTCTTTGGTGGTTGTAGCCCCGCCTTTGTTGGAGGCAGTCAACGAAACCGTGTAAGTGTCGGCAAACGGATAATACATGGTATCGGTTTCTTTTTGCGATAACATCCCGTTCCCGAAGTCCCAGTTGACCATGAATCCATCAGCCGATGTCACGCTGAAAACAATGTGGTTTTCATCTATTTTGTCGATGCTGAACTCGGGCTCCGCGGGAGGATCGCCAATCGAGATCGGTTCCTCCACACATCCGAACATCACTGCCGCCGTTGCAATTACCACCATTAAATACTGTCGTACCATGTAAATTCCCTTTCCCGAAAAGCGCAGTTCTGCCGCCTTTATCTATAAGGATTCTGAACAAGTTTATCGCAAACGTCCATCTCAAGTTGTGGAATCGGAAAATACTCGTGTTTTCCTTCAATAAAACCATTATCCGCGAGTACTTCCGCAGCCCTCCCCTGGCGCACCAGATCGAAAAACCGGTGACCTTCGAGCCCCAGCTCGACACGCCGTTCGTGATAGATAGCCTCCCGGAGGGCCGATTTATCGGTTTCGGTCACGGCTGGCATGCTGGCACGTGCCCTGACGCGGTTGAGAGATTCCAATGCCTCGGTTGAATCACCGAGCTCGTTGGCGGCTTCCGCGTGGAAAAGCAGTACATCGGCAAACCGTATGACTCTCCAGTTCGCCTGGGCATTGCTTTTCTCGGGCGTCTGGGGTCCCTGATATTCCAGCATATACTTCCGTGCCGCCATGCCGGTGGGGCTCATGCTGTTATCCGCCTTCTGCTGCACGGGGGTACCTTCATAAATTATCTCGTTGTCGAATATGACGGTTGCCTTCAGTCGGGGGTCATTCGACTCGAACTCCTTGACGAAATCCTCGGTCGGACAATCGAATCCCCATCCCGTAAAGTAGGTGGCCTTTCTGCTTCCCTGATAAATCGATGTCTCCTGCCCTTCGTTCTCGTCACCATAATCGCTGGTGGGAATCTCGACATGCTGGATTTCATAAACCGATTCGATGCCGTTTTCGTGCGAGACTTTGAAGTTGTCCGCGTAATTCGGTTCAAGATCGTATTCCCCGGATTGGATTACCATGTATGCCCGGCTCTTTGCTTCGTTCCATTTTGACTGAAAAATGTAAGCCTTGGCAAGCAGTGCATTGGCCGCACCTCTGGTCGCCCGTCCCATATCAAGGGCGGAATAGGCACTTTTTGCGGGAAGCAAATCGGCCGCATCGCTTAAATCCTCCTCGATCTGTTCCCAGCACGCTTCCATGGTTGCCCTCGGTTGACAGTACTCGTCCGGGTTGAGCGGGTGCGTAATAAGCGGCACTCCGCCGAATGTCTTAGTGAGCTGGAAATAAAAATATCCCCGCAGAAACTTCGCCTCCGCCACAAGTCTGTTCTTGAGATCCTCATCCATATCAATTTCCGGAACATTGTCGATAACCAGATTGGCGCGGTATACTCCCTGATAGAGTTCGCTCCACCGGAAGAAACCGATCGAATTACCCGCATTGCCGCGAAATTCCTTGAGTTGCTGCAATTCCGCCCAGTCGGCGGCGTTCTCGCCCCCTTTTTCCGCGTCGTCGGAACAGATATCACCCAGGAACCACTCGGAAATTTCCTGTGAATAACGCCAAGCCGTGGCATCGTAGACGGCGGTCAAGGCTTTGACGGCGTGATCCTTCGTTTTGAAAAACGTCGCGCTTGACTCGACGCCCATTGGCTGCTTGTCAAGAAATTTATTGCAGCCGGGCAGGAGTACGCAGATAACCGCCACTACGCTGATTTTTTTAAAAAGTTTTTCCATGTAGAATGCCTCGTCAAGAATAATGATTAAAGTGAAATATTCAGACCAACGAGATAGGTTCTTGTCTGCGGGTACGTGGTACGGTCCACCCCCAGAGTCAGCGAACTGTTCTTGGTTTCACCCCGAGCCTCACTTAACCCGACCTCGGGCTCGAGTCCCGAATACCGGGTAAACGTGAGAAGGTTTTCAACACCGATATACAGTCTGCATTTTTTTATCCGGAATCTCCGTAAAGTGGATTCATCGAAGGTATACCCCAATTGCACTGTTTTCAAGCGAAGGTACGACCCGTCTTCAATATAGCGATCCGAGATCATCATATTATTCGCATCCTTGTTGTTCATTCTCGGATAACCGACATCATTGGTGGTACCCTCACCGGTCCATCGGTTGAGCATCTTTGTATCGAGATTGGAGTATGCCGTTCCGTTTTCGGTATACCAGCGGGTACCGTTGAAAATTTCGTTTCCGAATACCCCCTGCAGTCCCAGTTTCAGGTCGAAACCCCGACAAGTCACGTCCGCATTGAGTCCCACGATAAAGTCCGGATGCGGACTTCCGATATACCCTTTGTCCCATTCGCCGTCGTGATCGTCGTCCCGGTAGCGGACATCTCCCGGTGCGGCATCGGGCTGGACCAGTTGTTCATCTCCGTCTTTGTCAACATACGTATGTGAATTGACTTCATCCCAGTTCTGGAACAGACCGTCGCTCTTATACCCGTAAAAACACCCGATGGGATGTCCCACTTCCGTGCGGGTGACAAAACCGGCCTGTTTGAACGCAGCATCCATTATTACGGCGTCGTTTTCACCCAGGCTGGTTACCTCGTTCTGGTAGGTCGTGAAATTGATGCCGATGTTAGAGCGGACATTGGAGAACGATTCCCTGTAATTGAGCACCAGTTCCACACCTCTGTTTTCAACCGAGCCGGCGTTGGTCATGGGCGGCGTTTCAATCCCGGCCATGAAGGGAATAGGCACTTCCAGGAGCATGTCCATCGTCTTCTTGATGAAAAAGTCACCGAGGAACTCGATTCTGCCTCCGAATGCCATAATATCGAGCCCGGCATTGGTTGACTCCTGCGTTTCCCAGTGTATATCCTCGTTGCCGGAACTCTTATAGGTCGTACCCGGATTGATAATACCGCCGAAGGGATAATCCTGACCGTCCGACGTGAGGGTGGAGAATTTGAAGTCCGGGATATTCTCGTTGCCGATTCTTCCCCATCCGAGCCTGAGTTTCAGGCCTTCGATAAACGTCACATCGCTCATAAACGGTTCATCGGCGATTTTCCATGCACCAGCCACCGAGGGAAAAAAGCCCCGCTGGTAACCCGGACCGAAACGTGACGATCCGTCATATCTGAAGGTAGCGGTCAGAAGATATTTATCGAGGTAATCGTATTCCACTCTGCCGAAGACCGACTCCAGTGAATTGCTCACCGTCAATCCGTTCACCTCGGGGGAGGTACCGGTTGTCGCATCCAGATAACGCAGCGTTGAATCATTGCTCGGCGTCTCCTGGTTGCGGGCCATGACCGTATCAAGCTCATGATCCTCCCTGCTCGCACCGACCAGCAGTTTGATGGAATGATCGTTAAAAAGATAGGTGTGATACGACAACGTATTTTCAAAGTCCCAGGTACGGTCGGTCCCGGTTTTACGGGTAACGACGGCATTGGCCCGGCTGTCGCTCGCACTGATGTAGTATTTCGGTTCAAAGGCGCTGCTGTCGTTGAAAGTCATGTCGAGCCCGAAAGTGGATTTGAACTCGAACAGGTGAAAAATATCGACATTGGAGAAAAGCGTTCCTGAAAAAACCGTTTTTTTCGTGCTGCAGTTGGTATGTTCGATGATACCTACCGGGTTCTTGAAATTGTTGTAAACAGACGGAATAAGATCCCCCTCCTCGTTACGCGGCTTGGTGACGGGATCGATGGCAATGGCATTAACGAGCACACTGTTCCACTCATCGGATTCATCGGCATAATTGGTATAGGAACGGGCAAGACCAAAGGTGTTTCCCAAAGAAATCCAGTTGGCGATTTTGTTCTGAGTGTTGAACCTGAGCATGACTTTCCGGTGATCCGAACCCTTGATAAGCCCTTCCTGGCTGAAATAACCGGCACTTAGAAAATATTTGAGTTTTTCGGTGCCACGCATGACTGAAACGTTTTCCTGATGAACAAGGGGATTTTTATTCAGTATTAAATCAAGCCAGTCCGTCCCCTTACCGAGGCTCGACGGGTCCTCAAGTTCCTCTTCAACGGGAAGATTGGCCGCCCGCATCGCCTCATTGTGGAGTATCGCCCACTGTTCCGCATCGCAGAGTGACGGTTTCCTCCACATCTGCTGGGTACCGAAGGACATATCGTAGTTAACGCTGTTCGTTCCCTCTTTCGCTTTTTTAGTGGTCACCACAACCACCCCATTCGCCCCCCGTGAACCGTAAATGGCCGTCGAAGAGGCATCTTTAAGAATTGATATCGATTCGATATCATTGGGATTGAGATAATCGATGTTGCCTACCGGAACACCGTCGACCACATAGAGCGGATCGCTTTTGTTGATCGTTCCCACACCCCGGATATTCACCGTCGGTTTTTTCCCCGGAGAACCGCTTTGCCGCACGGTTACTCCGGCAGCTTTTCCCTGAAGAGCGTGACGGATATCGGATACAGCGTCCCGTGCGATCTCGTCGGATTTGACGGAAACAACCGACCCGGTCAGGTCCTCCTTCTTCATCGTCCCATAGCCCACCACCACATCCGATTCCAGCTCCAATACTTTTTCACCTTTCTCTTCGGGTGCGGCGACGGTTTCCGTCACGGTAGTGCCGGTCGTGGTAATTGAATCGGACCGGGCTGTTGCCGTATCCGTTTCAGCAACCGATTCCGCCTGTGTCGCGTTGTCCGTAGTCGCCACGGTATCCGTAGTCGCCACGGTATCCGTAGTCGCCACGGTATCCGTAGTCGCCACGGTATCCGTAGTCGCCACCGTGGTGTCTGTTGCTATTGCAGTATCCGCCGCCGCTGTGGTGTCAGCAGTCGAAACAGTGTCAGCAGTCGACACGGAAGTTTTTTTCTCCACAGTATCCACCGGAGCTTGGACTGCAAGTGAATCCTGACTGTATACATTCATATACAGCACGAGCAAAGCGACAATTATGCTACTTCCCAACCGGAGGGTTTTCATAGGCATGTTCTTTCTCTCCGAATACAGATTTCTTGATGTTAATTCAATTAGTTTCTGTTCAGAATTGACATTTATTCCCCCTGCATCCCCCGAAGGGGGACCCGTACCATTTGTGTCTCAAGTCCTTGCAGGTCCCCAATCGGGGGATTTGGGGAAGTCCTGATCGAAGACCTGAAAAGTACCTCATTTTGAACGGGTACCAATCATCAGCAGTTCCTGTAACCTCAGGAACCGCTGATAATCAACCGTCATTTCTACATTGTCGGAATATACTCATCGCTACAAGCAGGCATCGTCTAAAATCTTTATACGATTTTCACCGGTACCGATATCACTATTTCCGGTCAAAAACATTTTTGTCAATGAGTATCAGTTTATCAGAGTTGCTCTCTTTAACAGGGAATGTCCGTTGAAATTGACTTTATAAATAACTGTTTTTGAGCATCCCTGCTTGATATCGTGTTTGAATACGTGATTCCCCGCGTCCCGGAAACCGTTGACGAGAGTACCCAGACGTGAACCGCCGAGGGAATATTCTTCAATGGTCAGCCGTCCCGGTTCGGGGAGACTGTAATTAAAAAGTACGCTTTTATTGTCCGCTGAGATATCCACCTTGAAGGCACCTTTTTTAAGAGGGTGGGGAGAAACCGTGTTTATCTCCGAACCTGGACAGGGGACATCGATTTCATGGATCGACCACCACTGGCCATTGGATTCACCACTCACAATGCGGATATATTGCCCTTTCACCGTCTCGGAGAGGTCGATGACCGTCGTTGCAGCGCCTTCACCGCTGGCGACCGCGTCCCCCAGGTCACTCGGATCATCGGTGACGAACACCTCGTACTTACGGGGAAAATCATTTCCGGATTGATTTGCATCAAGCACAATCTGGTCGAATTCCCTCGGAAATCCCATATCGAGCTGAAACCACATGCCCTCGGTCTGCCCTTCTCCTGATCCCCATCGCGTCGCCTCATCTCCGTCGAGAGCGCCGCTTGGATCTTCACCCGCATTCGATGAGGAGTGAGATGCGGTCGCCACCCATCCGCTACGTGACAGCATTTCGCCTTCAGTACAGGGGCCTTCGAAACTGATGGTAACCTTCGAAGGGTTCGAGGTCTTTCCTGAGTCGTCAGTCGCAACCGCCGTGAAAGTGACTTCCTCCACATCGGAACTTTCCCATTCGTAGGTCAAAGGCGACTCCGTTGCACTTTCAAGCAGATCATCGCCCTCATAGAGTTCGATCTTGGTCACTTCACCGTCACCGTCGCTCGCCTCTACTTTGATGGTAATCGTTTCTCCCTCGGGTACCGAAATACCGTTCAAGGGAGAAGTGATCGCAACGGAAGGTGCGCGATTCTTCGCTTTACCGCCATTGTCAAAAAATATTTTTCCCGCGAGACCGAATATGAAAGACGCATTATAATCAATGGCAACTTCCGTTTCCTGAAAATTATCTATCTCATCCGCATATGAATCATCGGTGGGACCTCCGACAAGAGCGCCGATCAGACCCTTCGTGGCACCACCCTTGACCGGTTCGTTTGCCCGATGATGGGGATGCAGAGGTGGATTCCGACCCCAGCCGGTAAGGTAGGAACGGTTCTCCGGGTTCTTGCTGAGACAATAATCAATAATGAAATCTCCCTTTTCCCTGAATCCGTCGTAACCGAGCAACCGGTATGCCGTATACCCCAGACCCGCCTCAGCCGAAGCATATCGTAAAACACCCCACACATCGATAACGGGCATTCCGGCGGGAGATTTATTACATTCGTCTCTGCACCATTCGAGATTCCACACCAATCCATCGTAGTAACTGTCTTTTCCGGTTATCTCGGCCATTTTGAGGAGTACGAAGAGAATGACGTCATCCCATGCGGGCGACCATTTTTTCTGATACTGATTGTCACCGGGATCGTTCGGTATTTTGCTCCACGCTTCGATCGGATCCAGATACTCGGATTCTCCCGTTGCCGTGTACAGCCAGATGGCACCCCAGCACATATCGTCATAATGGGATGAACTTTTGTAAAAATTTCCTCCCGCACCATCATTCATTCGGGCGGTTTCAATTGAGCCTGCATTATCTAACGCGAGATCATAAAGTTCTTTGGCCGCATCGAGGCATTTTTTCGCATAGGCATCATCTTCAAAGATAAGTGACGCAAGCGCCAATGCCGCGGCACCTTCGGCAAGCACATCCGATCCGGGCGGAGCTTTGCGTGCAGGCCGGTCTCCCGTCTGAGCCTCCGGTGCGCCCCAGTACCCGTGGTCCGCGTTGCCGTCTCCAAAGCCGTAATAGAAAACACCGGCACTCGGATGACAGGCGAGAAAATAATCGGTGAACCACTTGAGCATCCGGAAAAACTTGTCTTTTACCGGTGCAAAAGCCGTCGGGTATTCGTAATATGCCCATGCGAGTGTCGCTGCCGACCAGCACTG
>JAFGHA010000177.1 GCA_016930275.1 Chitinispirillaceae bacterium | reverse complement strand
TCCGGTGCTGATTACCGGTGAAAGCGGAACGGGGAAGGAACGGATTGCACGGCTGGTACACCGTGAGTCGGTGCGTTCCGGAGGGCCGTTCCTTGCGGTAAATTGCGGCGCCATCACCGAAACGCTTATTGAAAGTGAATTCTTCGGGCATGTGCGCGGTGCCTTCACCGGTGCGAATACGGATCGGGTCGGATTGTTCGAAGCGGCCAACCACGGAACATTGCTGTTGGATGAAATCGGTGAAATTTCACCCGGAATGCAGGTGAAACTGCTCCGGGTACTGCAGGAACGGGAGATCCGCCGCATAGGAGAAAACAGAAACCGGCTGATTGATGTAAGGATACTTGCCGCCACCAACCGGGATCTTTCCGATGCGATCATCAGGGGGGCATTCCGCCGGGATCTTTACTACCGTCTTAAGGTTGTTGAGCTGCATGTTCCCTCATTGTGCGAACGTAAAGAAGACATTCTGCCGCTCGCCCGGGTGATGCTTGCCGAAGCTGCCGACCGGATGACCCGGAACATAACCGGTATCACTCCGGCTGCAGCCGATCAACTCCTGCGTTACGGGTGGCCGGGCAATGTCCGTGAACTGGAGAACGTTATGGAACGCGCTGTTGCGCTCACGTCCGGCAGTCGCATCGATCTGGTTGATCTGCCGGAGGAAATCCGAGGTACGTTCCCGAAGCCGGTTCTGAACGGAAGCTCGGTGCAGCCGTTGAGCGAGATCGAAAAGGAATATATCCTCGCGGTATTCGAACGAAACGGCCGCAACCAGGCGAAAAGTGCCAGAGAGCTTCAGATAGGTTCGGCCACCCTCTACCGGAAACTCCGAAAGTATGGAGTGAATTGATGCTTCCGCGGCAGTGCTTTCCATCAGGACATGGCGGCTGCCGCAATGTCCTGAAAAGGTTTCAGGTAATCGTGATTTTAATCATTTCCACCGGGGTCACCGGCCGGTCATTGTAATCGGTCTCGGTGGTTTCGATCGCCTGAATGACCTCCATACCTTTTACAATCTTTCCGAAAACCGGATGTTTCGATCTTCCCGGCGTGAACCAGTCGAGGTAGGCATTGTGGATGGTGTTAATGAAAAACTGGGAACCACCCGAGTTCGGCTGACCGGTATTGGCCATCGAGAGCGTACCCGGTTCATTGGATATTTTAGCGTCTTCCGGGAACTCATCTTCAATAGTGCCGTGCGGCGGATTGCCGGTGCCGGCGAGCGGGCTTTGCGGATCGCGGCTGTGCGGACAGCCGAACTGACACATGAACCCGTTGATCACCCGGTGAAAATGCAGCCCGTTGTAAAAACCGTCGTTGGCAAGATCGATGAAATTCTGAGCGGTAATCGGCATTTTGTTGAGGAACAGTTCCACCTCGAAGGTGCCGAGCGAGGTTTCGCATACTGCGGTAGGATTTGGCATTCGTTTAAGTCCTTTTTAGTTGTTGGTTATTGGTTGAAGGTAGAGGTCAAAGTCATATGATGTTGTTGGTTCGAAAACAGTTTACAATTCGATAAATTATACATCTGGAAGCCTCCCACCCTTGTCCCTCCCCCCGTTTACGGTGGAGAGAAATTGATTTCAGGTCCCTTCCCCCGTAAACGGGGGAAAGGGCAGGGATAGGGGCTGAGCAGCGCTTGTCCATTATCACTATCGTGTTTATTTGTATTTTAACGCTCTGGATGATCTGTTCTTTTAGAAAAAATTTATATATAACACCGCTCAAAAATGTGAAATGAATCGCGCTGACGCAATGGAGTTGTGAAAATTCAACGACCGGTAATTACCGCTTCGGGAGGAATTGCCGCACACCTGAAATGTCCCTGCGGACACGCGCGGTGCCCGTGCAGCCCGCAGGGTCGGCAGGTGAGAGGTTCTTCAGTTTCGACGATCCGGCTGTTACCGCCGAGAGGACCGAAGCCGAATGCCGGAACCGTGGAACAGAATACCGCCGTTACCGCAGCGTCGACCGACGATGCAAGGTGGAGCGGGGCGGAATCGTTCACATAATTCATCATCGCACCTTTCATGAGCGCTGCCGACTGCAAAAAGGAGAGTTCTCCCGCACGATTGATGACTTTCGGATGGGGGGAGCGCTCCCTGATCGATTCGCAGAGTTTCCGTTCGGAGGCACCTCCCAGTAGATAGACCGTTGTATCGTGACTGATGAGATCGATTGCGGCAATCCATTTTTCCGCCGGATACTGCTTGGTGAACCGGACCGAGGCAGGTGCAATAGTGACATAGGGACTGGTGGTCGCGACCGCCTCGATGTCGGCGGATTGCGGATAGAGGCGGGGAAGTACCCTTTCCTCCACGGGAGCGGCGCCTTCCGATACGCGAAGCAACAGATCCACTTCGTGAGTGCAACCCTTTGCCGGATCGAAGCGGTGAACGACTTTACGCGAATAGAATCGTCCGAACTTCGTGGTGGTGAATCCGGCAGTATCCTGTGCTCCGGAAAGAAGGCTCAGCAGCGCGGTTGTGGGATGTTTCTGCAGGTTGACGCACCAGCGGTAACGCTGTCTCCTGAAGGTGAAGAGCAGTCGGATCAGCTGCAGGTATTTTCCGCCGCCTTTGTTCCATACGTAGAGTGCCCTGATATGAGGATGCTGGTCAAAGAGTGATTCGTTGCCTTTTCTGACCAGCAGATCGACCGGCAGGTCGGGGTGGTGCTTTTTTATGTTTTCGATGCACACGGTCGCGAGTATCGTATCGCCGATGAAGGCAGTCTGGATAATGAGGATTCCCCCGGATGCGGGAGTTGATGCTGGTTGCCTAGAAGCGGTCATGGAAATTCCCGGTCGTGCACAGTGTTCAGGTTCCACTAAACAGGTCCGGTGACGATCACGGCGGCACCAGGATTATCCGGTGAAACAGCTATGGTATGAATAGCTTCTATTCAGAATTGACATTTGTACCCCCTGAATCCCCCGAAGGAGGACTTCTGTTGATTATATCTTTAAAAAAATCAACACCTTATGAGTCCCCTTCGGGGGATTCAGGGAGCGATCTGATCGAAGACCTCAACTGTATCTTATTCTGAACAGAAACCAACTACCTATCAAAGGATAAAAATAGCGATTGTCACGACCGTGGGGCTACCCGGTACCGTTGAGATTGGTATCAATCCGAAGGGGAGGCGGTGGTTTCATTTCCGCAGTATACCGTGTCGTCGTATTCGGAAAAAAGCTCATTCATGAGCATCCGATGCCATCTGCGGGCGTCGGTCCGTGTTGTACCGATCAGGTTAAGCAGTTCATCGGGACGTGCCGCGTGGGCGATAGGGCATGAAGGATCGATTCCGTCAATCCAGTCGGTTGTGTATGCGACCGGATAGAGACGGCAGACAAGCGGACGCTCCTCGAGTGCCAAACGGCACCCGGCGGGACCGAGCAGGGAACAGTGACGTTCGCCGGATCGTTTCACAACACGCCGGGTTCCGTCACTTTTGATCGTTATCCTGATCCAGATCGGATCGTCACCGGGATCGAGGTAGTCCTCATCGGCTTTTTCAAAATGGAAATAATCGTTTCGCAGGAGTACTGCGGTAATTCTTTTTACATCCCCGGAAGTGAGCAGAATCTGGGTTCCGGTACAGCAGGAGGTGCCTTTTTCGGCACACGAAGCACAGGGCGAAGACATGGCTGCATCCTTCTCACCTGCAGTACCTCTTCGGCAGTGCAGGATGAAACAGCAGACAATATATATCCGCCGATGCCCGTTTGTCCAGTTTTTGGAGTGCAGGTGAAGGGGTATCCGATGCGAATTTGATTTCCTCTCCCGTTTACGGGAGAGGAAATCTGCGACCACCTGCCGTTGCGACGGTATGACCGTCTCTCTCTATGGGAGAGGGCAGACGGAAAAGAAGAAAAACAAAATCTCACGCCGGAATTTCAACGAATAACCGTTACCGTCGATTGCAACCCGACGGATTTTCCGGCGGTGTCGGTTCCGTCGAGACGGACAAGGTAGATACCGGAAGGCAGCTTTCTCCTGGTCAGACACACCGATCCATTGCCGTGTAACGGTACCTTCGCACGTGAAACGGTCATACCATTGATGGTCACGAGACTCAGCATGGCCCGGGTGAGATTCACGGATTTTTTCCAGTTTACCCGGATACTGCCCCGGTCAGTGAAAACGTCGAATGAAGCCGTTCGTATCCCGGAGCGGCGGTGTTTGGAGACGCTTTCGATCTGTCCGTAATCCCCGCCGGGGAAAAAGATCCGGTCGATGGCGATGAGCCCCGAAGTCCCCTTTGCTCCCTGGACCTTCCACTGGGCTTTGGCAAGCGCGGTCTTATCGAGTGTGATGGGGACATAGCCATCCCACTTGTCATGCACCACCAGCGAATCGAACGGCACGAGAACCTTTCTCCAGGCACCGTAGGTCGGTGGAAAATTCCGGTAGTAGACGATTCCCGACCCGCGTTTTTCTTTCCTCGCCGGATGGAGTGCATCGCCCACGTCGTTGCTGTCGCTGAGTTCGAAGGTGAGATATTTGGCCCCCGCATCGGTAAGGTATTCGAAATAGATCGCGTTTGCGGCCGCGGCGTCGGCGTTCCAATAGGTACAGGCTGTCGAATCGTACAGGTTGATTCCGATACCGACGAAACCGGCTATGGAAGTGGAATCCCTGATGACCGGATCGCCCAGAACATACTCGAGCGCGGCCGCTCTGCCGACACCGTCCGATCCGGTTTTCTCCATCAGATTAAGGTCGAGTTTACCGGTCGCGGTGTTCGCGGTCGCGTACTGTGGGGTAACGGTTGAATTGCCGCCGATATCCGCGTCGTTATACGCATACCAGAAATAGGGGAGTTCCGGCGGTCCCTGATTGAATGGTTCCATATCGAAATTCGAAAAAAAACCGGTAGCCGGACTAGCACTTTCAGCTGTCGGCCAAATCGAAGGTGATACGTAGCTCCAGTCTCCCACAAGCACCACATCCGCGATATCCACCGTATCACCGGTGATGATACCGTCTCCCTTGATTTCCCATGAAAGCTTCGTGCAGATGGTCGTATCGAAGGCGAAATCATGCGCCCACAACGGAATCGTCAGCTCATTCAACGGTACCAGTACATCCTGCCAGTCACCCGGTTCCACGGCAAACGTGAACTGATAGTACCCGAATTCATCGCCAACCATCTGTGGTCCCGGTTTATCGGCATAGAGATCGATGTCGAGGGTCTGCATCCGTACCGTAACCTCATTAAGCGTATTGACCCGCGATTTGATCTTGAAACTGATGTGCGTTGCCCCCCTGATATCCATTCCGCCGCCATCGTAGATGAGTTGCGTTCCCATCCCCACAAAAGGCATAGCACATTCACCCGCGGTGCAGTAACCGGCTTTCCACGGATCCCCGAAGGTGAAGGGCATGGTGGCACATGGTTTACCCATACTCGTGGTGGTCTGAAACTTGTATTTTTTAATGATCCATGTATCGTTCGTATCACCGAACGCATGACGTTCCATCGAGTCGTAGGGAACATTGATGACGGATGGTTTGAGATCCGGAAACAATTGAGGACGATCATTCGGACCTACCCCGGCGTTATCGTCCAGATAATACCAGTAGTATTCCAGTTCGTTCTGATCGTCATCAAACATATTGTCAACCACCTGGTCGGCAAACAGGCGGGAATCGCCCCAGGATACCGACAGCAGCAGTAATGCGATGACGCCGGCCCAGCCCTTCAGTAGTGATGGATGTCTCATGCTTCCTCCTTGTTTAAGGTGACACTCATTTGACTTCCCGGACATTTTTTGCTTCCAGGTCAATCCGGTTGAACACCAACCGAATCGTCATAACGGATAATGTACCACCATTACGGAGAACCGCATTTGCAGTTCCGGAGCAAAGTATTGACCATGGAATT
Organism: Chitinispirillaceae bacterium; assembly: GCA_016930275.1. Taxonomy (GTDB): domain Bacteria; phylum Fibrobacterota; class Chitinivibrionia; order Chitinivibrionales; family Chitinispirillaceae; genus JAFGNB01. The sequence goes on along the minus strand of JAFGHA010000177.1, from coordinate 4,454 downwards.
ATCAATCGCAGGAGGGGTAAATGTTTAGTATGGATACAGGTAATGTTAACATCGATGGTAAAAAGTTAAGTATCCCTGACGGTAGTACCCGTGAGGGTTTTGGCACTGTCGTTCGGATGCTGTCCTTACCGGTTGATATTGTGCTTCTTATTTAAATGCATGCTGTTTTGTTGCGCTGGAAGGGAGGTAATACTGAGAGTGCCCTATGAAAATTCATATTTTCGACATTCCCCGACTTGTGGTGAGTTCTGATCGAACCAAGGTGGGATTTTCGAATTTTTAGCAGTTTTTAAAACCCTTTTTACTCTGACTCTCCCGCCTGCGGGGGACGACGAAGAAAAAAATGAAGTGGAGGCGTCTTAGGGCATTAGAAGTAGAGAATCGATTCCGACCCCGATCCCGGAAAACCAATGAATGATGAGGTAATGGAGTGGGTATGGGGTCAAGTATCGATTGTGACTAGTACTCTACCCCTTGAGGGGGCTAATTATCTATGATCAGTCTGCCTTACGCACTGCCGATGCACCACTCACATCGATTGAACCCATGTTCGGCGACCCGTAGTAATATAGCATCGAGGCACCGCTCACATCGCCGCTGATTGTTCCTGCGGGAGAGGTGTACATATGGCTTGCTCCACTGATATCCACTGAGACGTTGTTGCACGGTAACTTTTTCAATTTCAAATTACTTGCACCAGATACATCACAAGTTATATTGCCGGCACTGCCGTTGCATTCAAGTATACTCGCCCCTGAAAGATCGATCCCCAGCGCATTACATTCGAGTGAAATACTTCCCTTGCTTGCGCCGGAAAGGTTGAACCGCGCGTTGTCGCAGGCAATGTCGCCCTGCAGACTGCTCGCCCCTGAAAGCTCCGCTACGAAATTTCTCTCCGAAGAAAATCCCGAAACGGTTACCTTCGAGGCTCCGCTTGCGTCCACGCCGTCGAGAACCGGCATCCCGATTGCCACTTTGAAAGTTAGGTTCTGGTAGGTGTAATTGTTGCGCAGTGAGAAGCGGACCCGTGATCCGTTCTTGTCGATATCGAGATGCTCGCTGATATTCTCATTGATCTCGACGGAAAGCCAGAAGGAATCGCTTTGTGTGATAGTCGCTTCGCACTGCTGCGCGAATTCCACCGTCGAAAAGGTAGTTATGGGAGTACTTGCATAGGTAACGGTGTCATCCGAGCAGTAATAGGTCTGAAACGGATTAACGCAGCCGGTGGCTGCGACCAGGATGACTGCGATGGGGCCGAAAAGTAGTGCCGGGGTTTTCATATGAATTACTCCTAGTTCAGGGTGATTAATGGAAATAGAAACGAAACAAAAAGTGTGCCACTGCAGTAATTGCCTGAATGGAATGAGATAAAAAGGGGAATCCGGTTATTGAGAACGGAATATATCAAAACGATATATCAGGTGCGTGTCTGCAAAGCAGGGGGACGATAAACCGAAAAAAATGAACAGGGGGGCATGGGATACGAAGAAGAGGATCGATTCTGTTTTCGATACCACCCCGAAGTTGAAAAATAAACGTTAAGTAGAATGAATTATCGTACCGGTATCCGAACCCAGCCGCATCGGCGGTTTCCGGCAATGTATATCCCCGGCTGTAAATGCGTCAGATTGAAATTACAGGTGCCGTTTGCATCTGTTTTCCGGCGGTGGAGCACTCTGCCGCTCAAGCTGCCGAGCAGGATTTCCGCGTTCTGTCCGGATGATACTGAGGTGGCGATTCGCAGCAAGTTGCCGGAGCGAACCGCTGAAAGAGATACGTTTGGAACCCGTTTCCCAATGGTACGGGGAAGAGCCGCGTTAACAGGGGCGGCGGTATCCCATTCGAGTTTTTTCATGATTGTGTCGATGAGTACTTTTGCAACCTTCTGGTTATCGGCGATGTCCGGGTGCCAGTCGCATCCGTTCAGGTTGAGTGACGACGGGTAGGAAGCGAAGTAAACTTTCGGGTGGCCAAGCGTTCCCGTTTCTTCGGCTACTACCTTCTGCGCATTCTTCTGGAAGTTTGCATCACCGGTGGAGATGCAGAGAATCGAGGCGTCGGGATAATTGCCGAGTATCCGGGCGATAAATTTGTGATAATCGCCGATATACATTGAATCGTCGGGAACCGGTTCCGTGGAATAATCGTTGGTTCCCAGATTGATGACTACAAGGTCGGGGATGAATGAGGAAAAATCCCATTCAGGGCTATCCCACACGTCTCCCAGTGTTGTGTTGTAATAGGTCGGGTATGGGTCCTCAGAGCGTTTACCTGCCGCTCCATAGTTGCGTACCACTCCCGCGCCGGACCAGCCCAGAATGATGCTCTGAGCGTGAAATGCGCGGGTCACCAGAGCGGCGAAGGTTTTATTGGCATTCGTATACTGGTTGAGCTGCTCAGAACTGCACGATCGCCCCGTGCTTTCAACCCCGTATCCGGCGGTGTAGGAGTCGCCGATGAATTCGATCGACCGCGATGGTGTTGCCGGTGGTGCCGCAAGTTCTTTACCGGCAGCGAGATAGAGCCCGGAAAAGGTTCCCGCGGCGTAATGGTTTTCGCTCCGGAGAATTATACGGACCGTGTGCAGATCGTCTGAAAGATCGTCGAAAAAGATGAATTGCGTTTCCGATCCGCAGGAGACAACCTTTTCGATAAGCCCATCAATTTCAATGTCATACCAGGAATTCTGATGTTCCATTTTCATGCCGATAACCGGTCCGGGGAACGAGGCTTCGATGATCGCACCCGACCAGCTCACGCGCGGTGCTTCGGGGGTGCTCATGTCAAAGCGACCGAAGTAATTGATATTCTGGTTGTTGGCGGGAATAAGGACGGTACCGGCAGGAGCGGCAAACGAGGAGTTAGCGGTAACAAGGACTATCGATACCAATAAAAGTAATTTAGCCAGTAGCTTGAACCGCTTAGTGCGATGTTTTAACATGTTTCTGTAATTTCTTTCGTTATAGTTTGTTATATGAAAAATATATCGGTTTGAAATGAGATAATTGTTTGAGTGAAAAATTTCAATTCTCGTAACGGATACATTTAATGGCGGCCTTCCTTATCTGGTTTAATCCGATACTTCAGTTTCTTGAGAGTGTTTTCATGGAGAAAACGCTTTTTTTGAATATCGAATTAAAGGTCCAATTAATAAATCTATATTATTAATTAGAGGGCTATGTATGAAAAAATGTATAGGAATGCTTACATTTTCAATCGGGATAGCTGTAATTTGCGCAAAGGCGAACCCGATTAGTCACTACGATCTACCGATGTTTTCAGAGTTCCAATCATCTGGTAATATTGACTGGATCATTGAGTTAGGTGGAAACGGTGGTCTTAGAAAGATAATCGCTTGCCCATGTACTACCTCCAGATTCAGTCTTCGTATCAATTCATCAGGTGAAATCTTTAAAACACAATTGTCTGTTAATTCAACTGGAATTGCATTGTTGACGAGAAACTCCATCGTTGATGCACCTCAGGAAACAATTATTGCCATCAACAGGGCAGATACGGTCCAGCTGCTTGACAGCATGTGGAATGACAGCAGCTGCAGTGAATGCTTTTGGCAATGTGTTGTCCATCCCGTTAAACCGGGAAATTCTCTGGCTATCTGTGCTGACGGTTCTACCTTCGAAACTACCAGACCAAGTATCGGGAGTATAGGAAATTACACCACATCATTTCAGATTGTATGTATGGATTCCCTCAAAAACCCTATTCCAGATGTAGAAGTTTTTCGGATGATTATTGACCCCTATCTCCCAATGCAGACTCTGACGTTTGGTTTTACTGACAATGATGGCATATTATGCTGTATTGAAGTGAATGCAGGATGTGACGGGGAAAATAGAGGTGGTTTCTTTTTACAAAAAAATGGTTACCAGCTTATCGGTGGTTCCGGGCTGGCATATATTGATACTGCCGCATATGCGACTGATACGGTGTTTTTTGAGAAATCTTCAGGTACCAACCAGACTGTTTCTTCTCAAAAATCTGCTGCTGCCCGTTTCTCTGCTGTATACCAGTCTAAGCATAAAATTACCTTAGTTGTTGTCGCTTCAAAACCGATTATTGATAATCCCCGGATCACTATTTACGACTTATCAGGGAAAACAATAGCTTCCTTGGAAGCTTGTTGTAATGTTCCAGGAACTCATTTATTTGTCTGGAATGATACTCAAGCCCAACAACAGGCGGGCGTTTTAGTATGTAGATTGATAGTGAGCGGACAAACAATCGCTTCAAAAACCTTAACTGTTTATTGAAATGGGGAGGGCGATAAGAACGAGATACAGGAATTTGTTTTTACTTTTTTTAGGCATGTGGTTGTATTCAGAACCGGAATACTGGGACGTTTATAATTCTACTTTGTTATCCTAAAAAGAAGGCATAACATTCATCTATAGCTTATATTATCAATAGGTTAAGCAATAAACAATCAAAAT
>JAFGHA010000176.1 GCA_016930275.1 Chitinispirillaceae bacterium | reverse complement strand
TTTCCGCCTGAAAGCCGGTCGTTGTCGTAGGCGGGACGCACGGTGATCCGCGGACCGCTGACATCGTCGATCGAATCGAGTGACGCGGAACCGTGAAACACGATATCACGCCGGCTTCCGACCGCGGCGAGCGTATCATGCTCCTTCCAGGCGCAGGCGGTGAGCTTGACCCCGGGTTTGTCGAACGAGAGATTCTGCGGCAGCAGCACGGCCTGGGAGAATTTACCGGCCTTCACCGGTACCTTGCCCATAAACACGGGCGTTCCGGGAAGTGTATATCGTATCGTTTTATCAGCACCGTTATCCTTGCGCGACGCACTGTCGGGCGCGTTGAACAACCCCAGCGCAACATAGGCACCGCTGCCGCCGAAGGAACCGTCCCCCCCTCCATTCATTCTCTCGACGGTACCGGAGATCAGGATTTCCTCCATCGCTTTCACTGAAACCGGCTCACTCCTGCCGTTTATGGTAAGCGAAATCCGATGGGTTGGACGAACCGGTCGCACCGACGGGTCGCCAAGTATGCAATATTTCCGGTATTCGCTGCCGGAACTGACCCCGACCGCCATAATCAGTGCCATCCCGATCGTTGTGAAAGCGGACGTGTTGAACAGATGACCGTAGAAACTCTTTGCCAGATACTCATTCGACGTCGCGTACGATTCACGGGTACTTGAAATGGACGCGATGGAACCGACTCCCGCCGCACGTGCCAGAACGCCGGAAAGGCACTCCTTCCCCGGAGTATCGAACCTGCCGACCGAACAGGAGAACGCCGCCACCACCGGATAACGGCCGGTATTATTCATACCGGTCACCATATCAGGCGTCAGAATGTACTCATCGGTCCAGGTGATATCGGCGCCATGACCGAAAAAATTTACGTACCCGACACCGTTGTTGATCTCGTTGATGAGTGCCCGTGATGCTCCCGGCTTCTGCAAGGACTCGTTCCACGGGTATTCGAAGAGCGTCACCTTGCGGATATCCATCGACGGCCACAGCGAATCGATCAGCGATGCGGTGTTGTCGGATGAGCGGTGATGACCGGTCCGGTCCGCGTCCAGTCCCTGTCGGTCGTCATCGGCGACGAACAGCATACGATTCCGCCATCCGCTCATGTCGGCGATCGCGGGATCTTCCATCTGCACGATCTTCCGCACGATATTCCATGCCTGGTCAATGGAATTGCAGGGAAGCCGTCCAAGTGCCATCCCGGGTTTCGCAATGCCTGACGTCCGCCCCGAAACACAGGTGAAAAAGTCTTCCCTACAGATATTACCATTGATGTAAACAGGGATGAGATCATCGGCGGAGGTTGCATAGTGCTTTGAATCGTAATGTCCCGTTCCCATGAAAAACACATAGTCGAGCGCCTCCCCGCCCTTCCAGTAACGGGAGACATATCCGATGAAATTCCTGATTGCCCCCGCATCCTTGTCGCCTCCCGAAAAAAAACGGTAGAGATCGTTGACATCGACGACCACGGGATTCGAAAAACCGATCTTCTTCTTGTGCCGTGCCAGACTGTCGGCAGCCGCCAGAAATTCCGGCGGCGAAACGATCAGGAAATCGGTCGTGTTGACGGACGACCTCAGATCATGAACCACACAGGCATATTTTCCTGTGGCCTCCGCGGGCTTCGCCACCTCAGGCAGCTCGAACAGTCCCGATTCATTGCACAACATATACCGGCAGTCTCCCGGTGCGCTGTCGATCCATGCATATACCCCCCTTTCCGGAAACGTCAGTGTATCGACAAGTGCGATGTCGCATCCGTCGCGGGAGGTGCGGAACAGCCAGAGTTTCTGATGTGTATTAACGGTCAACCGGTACGATGCAGTGTACCCGGAGTCGCGTACCGGCGGTAGAATCTGCAGCTGCACCGGATCGTCGCCGATAACGAGTTCCCGCGGATACTTCACGGTGAAACATTCCAGCTCGAAAGTATCCGGACGCTCATTCCCGTCATCGATCAGGGTAAAAAGAAGCGTGTGGTCTTCCCCGCTTTCAACCGGGTAGGTCGTACCGGAGTCACAGGCCGTGCAGAGATTTTCATCACCCAGCGAGAGAGCGATCGCGCCCCCCCTTTTCTCACCGGCGAAACGGATTCCGATGGTTTCCCCCGGGATGTATCCGGGAAGCGTGAGTTTCTCTTCAAAATGATCCGAGCGATCCGATAAGGTTTTCCATATCCATTTGCGATTTCCTTTATTGGACGCGCCCCGTGCTTTCGATTGCCGGTAGTGTCGGTATTCGACAAAAGAAGTGCGGGCAGTATCCGGCGTAGACTGCTGCCCGGCGAGTTTCCCGACCGGCAACCCGCCCCCCGCGATGGCGAGCCAGTACGTCCGGTAATCATCATACCAATCGAGTGCATACCGGTAGTCATCTGAGATATCACTGTACGCCCAGTCGGAGGCACCGGTAACACAGGTGACAAAATAATCGTCATCATCAACCGTGCCGTTTCCGTTGCGGTCGACCCGCAGCAGCGGAATCTCCACAATACCGTCGGGAATGGTACCGTCAGTCGGCAGGGTATCGGGAAGCATCCCCTTGCAGGCCGCGAAGAGCTGCACCTGCTCCATTGCGACAGCGCCGAACAGTTCACGAATCCGGTTTCCCGGCAGTTTCATGATACCGTTTTCGTCGGTCATCCCCTCATTGAGTCCCTCATGACCATCACCAATTCGGAAGGTGTATGCTTTTATGCCGTACGGAAACGGATAATCAGCGGCGGCAGTACGTTTACCCGGGCTTGCAGATCTGCGGAATCCTTTTGCCACATCATAGTTGATTATCAGATGTCGGAGCATCGATTCGTAATCGCTCTTTGGATTGATGGCCACGTTCCGATAATCGGCAGGCGGAAGGGTGATGGTGACCGTACCCCGTTCAAGCAAGGTCACCGACCGTGAAGCCGGATCATAGACCACCGGCCTGAGAAGTATGCGTGCAACCCGCTGTGTCCGGTAAAAACTGTACTGTGGAGTTGAGAACCATCTGCCGGGGAAGGAAACTCCCTCCAAACGTCCTTCGGCACCGGCCTCACGCCAGGTTTCCACCGGACCGGAAAGACGAACGGTGCGCATCTCCGACGGGGATACCGTTACATCGATGAAACCGTCTGCCGGAACCCCCACATTCAAAGCCACCCCGGGAAGCACCGCTTCACCGTATTCCCCGAGAGCGATCGTACTGCCGGAGAATCCGAGCGACATGAGCCTGCCGCCGTTCCCATCGGGACAGGAAGTCGTATCAAAGTCATCCATCTCCCAGGAAAACGAAAAACGCTCCGCAGTGTTTTCGGTAACGGTAATCGAAGCCGCGTGAATTACCGGCAGAAAAAAGAAAAGTACGCAACAACTACACCAGGCTTCTGCTGCTTTCATGTGAAACCTCGATTGGTGAAACGGATGCGGAAAGGCTGCACCGGGAATAGTGTCCCCTTGCTTTGCCCATACAGCGGTTGTAAATGATTACGCACCGGACAGTGGAAAATTTCCGGTGCTTCAGGAAACGGACAGACGTTCAATCGTCTATACCCGGGAGCCCGTGGAACTTACGGCATTCATCCCAGGAACCGTTGATCGTACCCGGTACTGCGTACACGAACCTGTCCGGCCGGGAATATGCCGGTGAAAAATCCCCGGCAAGAGATCAGAAGAATACAATTCAAAAAGAATATCCAAACAACGGCCCGGACATGGTACCGGAAAAAGTTCCCCTGCAGTGAATTTCGGCTGCAGGCGCCGCCACTCCCGAATCATGATAAAACAGTTTAATCTCCGTAAACAGTTAACTATTTTTATACCGTTGCAAAACCGGGAGAAACTCAATTTCCCCTCCGATGCCGATCTTTTGAATTCATACCGGTTACAACGATATAATTAATTGACGGATTTTATACCACTCGGATGTGAACGCGGGGGTTCTGATCTGAACGCATCGATACGACATTGGTACTATCTGAATACGCACTGTCCAACACTATCCGGGAACTGATTTGAACCGACAACCGACGTTGATTCTCGCTGCAGTCATTCTGTTTGTTGCAATTCTCCACACTGTCTCTTACGGGCAAGCGGAGGATTACTCGACCTGGGCTCACTCGCGGCGTCTGCTCCTGAACACCTCCTCGACCGGTGCGAATGTTCCGGGCACTATCAACAATTTCGCCGTTCTGGTCCGGCTCAATTCCGGCACCTTCAGGAATTTCGCGCAAACACTGCCCGATGGCGCGGATATCAGATTCTCCGCGGCCGACGGTACCACCCCGCTGGCATATCATATCGAACGGTGGGTGGATGTTTTCCCCAACAATGATACCGCCGAAATCTGGGTAAGCGTTCCCACCATATCAGGCGACAATTATACCCAGTCGATTATCATGTACTGGGGGAAAACGGGTGTCGCCAGCAATTCGAACGGGAGCGCGGTATTTTCCTTGGGAAACGGCTACGAGGCGGTCTGGCATCTCGGGGATATCCCCAGTGATGGAAACCTGAGTATTTACGATGCAACATCAGGTACGGCGAATGCAAGACCCCATGGTGGTATGAGTATCAACGACAGAACACGGGGACAGATCGGTTACAGTCTCGAGTTTGGCGGTCACGGTAATTATCTCGAAACGACCTTCAATGTCCCCGCTTCCGAACGTACCCTCAGCGCCTGGATATACCCGCACTCTTCGGACACCACCTCCTTTATTGAAACGATAATCGACAACGACGTGGCGGATGAATACGGCAACGGCTTCGGGCTCGCAGACACTACTATAAAATCACTCCTCGATGATAAGTTTTTAAATACCGACCAGAAGGTAGCCATTGACCAATGGCAGCATGTCATGGTGGCATTCACCCAAAACAAGCCGGACAGCCAGGTGGTGGTCTACTACAACGGCTTACCGGTATTTTCTGATACTTTCACTCAGGGCGCACTCACCAATAATGTTTATTATATCGGACGAAGCGCCGCCAATGCGGACATGTTTTTTCATGGAAGAATCGACGAGTTGCGTATCGACGACGATTTCAAAAACGCCGACTGGGCGAAGCTCTGCTATGAGAGCCAGAAAACCGATCAGTCGCTTATTCCTATAACTCCTGTGCTGACATGGGATACCTCCACCGATCCCGACGTGCAGATCGGTGACGGTACGTGGGGAACCGACAACTACTGGTCGTACAATTCCACGCATACACAGCTGGTACCGTGGCTCCGGCAGGGGCATACCGCCCTGTTTGACGGTGACGCCGGTTCCTATACCATAACCGTCAACGGCAGACAGGTGGTCGACAGTATCTCGGTACAGTCCGGAGTCGAACTGACCTTCACCGGCGGCGGGACGATTGACTTCGACAGCAGGTCGCCGATCTATATCGCCGACGGTGTCACCACGGTTGAATCGGCGATTGCAGGCAGCGCCGGGCTCTCGAAATACGGTTCCGGAACGCTGCTGTTATCGGGAAGCAACACCTACACCGGAGCAACCAATGTTGCTGCAGGAACCCTGACCGTGAACGGAACAATCGCCTCCACCGGTACGGTGACGGTTGCTTCGGGCGCGACCCTCGGCGGCGACGGCGGCATTGCGGGAGCGGTAACCGCCGGCGGCGCCACCATTGTACCGGGAAACTCGAGTGCCGGAAAACTTTCCCTCGGAGCGCTCACCCTCAACGGCAGTTCACACATCGATATCGAACTGGGAACCACCAGTGACACGATCGCGCTTGCAGGCGCCCTGGTGCTCGACGGATCCGTTACGGTCAGCCCGGTGGCGGGATTCGATGCGGGAACGTACCGCATATTCACCTGCGGATCGGTTACCGATAATACGCTCACCGTCGGCCCGGCACCTGCGGGAAGGGAATACACCTTCGATGCCGGAACCGACTATGTCGACATCGTGGTTGCAACCGCACTGCTGCAGTCCGAACCTCCCGACACCGAGCTCGTTGCCGGGCAGAGCCTGACACTCACGGCCGACGCGGCGGGAGAAGGCACACTCAGCTACCTCTGGCAGCGTTCGAGTTCACCGGCGAACGAAACGGTCGGCAGTACAGCAGACCTCGACATCGCGGCGGTTGACAGTTCCTATAACGGCGCTCAGTACCGGTGTATCGTGACGGATTCATTCGGTTCCGATACGTCACGATGGGCGGTGATCACCGTTATCGACACCCCGCGCATCACCACACAACCGCATGACACAACGGTGCTTCAGGGCGAAGATGCGGGCTTTTCGGTGGAACTTCTTGACACGGCCCGATGTACCTACGCATGGTACAAGGTCGGCTCCACCAGCGTCCTCGGTACCGGTCTTTCCCATTCGATCACGACTGTTGACGAAACCGACGAAGGTGAATACTATTGTATCATCACCAATCCCGCGGATGTCGTCAGTACCGATACGGTAACGCTGACCGTTCAGCCGCTTCCTCCCGCGGCGAAGTTCGACTACTCGCCGTATTCAGGTATGGTACCACTGGTAGTTTCCTTTACCGATTCATCAACCGGAGAAATCACCTCGCGTGAATGGGACTTCGGCGACGGGGAAACCGATACCGCGAAGAACCCTACCCACACCTATACCGCTACGGGCGATTTCGTGGTTCTGCTGCAGGTGACCGGTCCCGGCGGTACGGATATCACCGATACGACGTATGTCGTCGTGGGCGATTCTACACCGGTGGCACGTTTTGAGTATGAACCGGAAAGCGGCGCCGTACCGCTCGAGGTGACCTTCACCAATTTTTCCACCGGGGTGATCACCTCGCGGGAATGGACCTTCGGCGACGGCGAGAGCGACACTGCGGCGGATCCGACCCACACCTATACCGACACCGGAACGTTCGCGGTACTCCTTGCCGTGGAAGGTCCGGGAGGCACCGACACCACCGACACAGCCTATGTAACCGTAACGCTTCCCCCGCCGGTGGCGGGATTTGCGTATACACCGCAATCCGGTATCTATCCGCTCGTGGTGGAGTTCACCGATACCTCGACCGGAATCATCACCTCGCGGAAATGGACCTTCGGCGACGGCGAGAGCGACACCGCGGCGGATCCGACCCACACCTATGACGTCAAAGGAACGTATCCGGTACTGCTGGAAGTATACGGGCCCGGCGGGGCCGACACCACCGACACGGTCTACGTGACGGTCAACGATTCCATACCGGTGGCGTCATTTGACTACTCGCCGAAATCGGGCGAATTCCCGCTTGAAGTAACGTTTACCGACAAATCAACGGGAAACGTCACCTCGCGGAAATGGACGTTCGGCGACGGCGAGAGCGACACGGTGAAAAATCCGATCCATACCTACAACGCCAAAGGAAAGTACGCGGTACTGTTGGAGGTATACGGCTCCGGAAGTGCAGACACCACCGATACGGTGTATGTAACCGTCACCGGCAGCGATTCCGCACCGGCCGCTGATTTTGACTTTTCACCCGCTTCCGGTACTGCTCCGCTTGAGGTCACGTTTACCGATAAATCAAGCGGCAGTATTTCCTCCTATAGCTGGAATTTCGGTGATGGTGAAACCGGTACCGAAGCGAATCCGAAACACACGTACACAGATTCCGGTGTTTTCACGGTAACGCTCGCCGTTACCGGCCCGGCGGGCTCCGACTCCGTATCCGTAAAGAATGCGATAACGGTTTCTGCGGGGGCAACCGGTGATACCGCACTGCAGAATGCCCTGGAAATGACTTCCCTTTCGTTCGATTCGGCAAAAGCGGCAATCAGTGTCTCCTGGTGCATCGATTCGGCGAAGTTCAAGGATGATCTGCAGGTCGGCATTGCTTACCGGACAGGAAAAGCACCCGATGTCATGACCGGGACTCAGACCGTCACTACAATCACCCGATGTATCGATACGATCGTGAAGCTCTCCGAGTCGCTGCGTTTCGATACCGTCTACCATGTCGCACTTTTCCTCCGCGAAAAGGGAAAGGCCTGGCCGCCGTCCACCGCGGCGGCACATGACACCGTGTGGATCGGTGCTCCGCACCGGCAGGTGGTCGTTTTCGACGGTACCTCCACCACCATCGATACCATTACCGTATTCAACGATCAGGTAGAGATCTGGGAGGATTCCACGTACGACAACTTCGACTTCACCGACACCCTCGAAGTGTACGACTTCACGCTGCCGGAGAGTTTCATCCTCGCGGGAACTCCCGTTCGATTCATCAAGGCAGGCCGCGCTCTTCCGTTTTACATCGGAATACGTATCCGGAACCTGCCTGCAACCGTGCCGGAAAATGCGGTGCGTCTCTATCGTGACAGTGCGGGAGTCATTACCGTGGAACATGCGAGTTTCGTCGATACAGCACAGGGGATCGTCTATATCCGCACCAACGACCTCGGCCGGCCGTTCATTCCGATGGTCGATCAACAACCCCCGCAGGTATCCTTTCTCAGGGAACCCGATTCGGTCGCGCATGCCGATAAAGACCTCGTCGACAGCCTGAGTTTCAGCGACAATATCGCCAACGTACATTGGACCTACCTTTACAGTCGCGGTGACGTCGTTCCCGCCGCCCGCGACAGCGGAACCTTCGACGACACCGTGTCGGACCTGAAACTGGTCATTTCCTCCACCTCCCAGACCATCAGTTCTGAATACGGGGTGCGTGCCCTGCTGGTGGTCTCCGACGGATACAACAACGATACCGTCGACCTTTCCCGTTCGGTCTTCAGGGAAAATTCCGATATGTTCAACACCTCCGGGGATATCTGGTTTCCCGTGTACCCGACGGCACTGCTCGATGAGAAAGATCCCGGATCACTGATCATTTCGCGCATCAACGACGATGCCGAATACGATGAGCGTTTCGTACGCCTGTTCAGATGGGTGGAAACCTCCGACAACAGCTCCAACGATGACAAATGGGTCGAGTATAAGCCGTTTGATAAGACGACCCGGGCACTTTTTTCGGTGGTCCCCGGAAGACTGCTCTGGCTGAAAACCAGAAAGAACATTCTGATGCATCTGGGTAACGGCCGTACGTTTTCACCCCGGGACACCTTTTCGATGGAACTGGCCTCCGAGGAATATACCGATTTCGGTATGCCCTTCCGGTTCGGTGTTCAGATCAGGGATATTCTCGCGGCGGGAAAGCATGCGACCGACAGTGTCCGTATCTTTTCCTGGACCCGCGACGATGAAACGAAACGCTACGCTCTCGAACCGCTCTACATCAATACCATGGCCGACTATCAGGATACGATGGCGACCCTCGCCTTCAGTGAACAGGGCGGCTACAGTCTTTACAATCCGTATGGAAGAACGGTGGTCATGCGTATTCCGCCGACCCTGCCGCGGAATGCACCCGGCGGTAAAAAAGCGGCGAAGCGGACTGCGAAAGATCCCACATGGGGAGCGAAATTCCTCGTTTCCACCGCCGAAGGGACCGCTCTTCCCGCCGTCTACTGCGGCTATGCACCGAACCTGAAAAAAAGTGTTTTTCCGCCGCTCCCCACCTTTCTGCCGGTACGGATGTACGTTGTCGACCGGGCAACCGGCGAAAAATCCGCCCACTTCATCTGCGAGGATGCCGGTGAAGGACTGACGAAAGAAATCCGTATCGTCAATGCATCCGATACCCTGCGGAAGCTCTTCTATACGTATGAAACCGCCGGCGCATTCCCGGAAACGTTCTCAGCCCGCCTGTTCGACGCCGCCACCGGACGTTTTTCGGAAAACGGTTCCATGGAAATTGAAGCGAACAGCGCCGGATCCCGCTGGCTTGTCGTTGGCGACAGCAGGTATCTGGACCGGTTCAGGGCGACGGTGACGACCTTCAGCTACGGGCTGGAGCGGATCTATCCCAATCCGTCACGGTCGGTGGTGAATTTCCGGTTTACTGTCGGTTTCAATGCGGACGAAACGGTACTACTCACCATTTTTGATCTGCGCGGCCGGAAGGTATGGGAAAAAAGGATCTCCCGTCTGCTTTCCGCAGATAAAACGCATCTGATCACCTGGGACGGCTGTGATCTGCACCGTACCCCGGTAGGAGCGGGCCGCTATCCGGTGCGACTGAGTTTCGTTTCAGGCAGCGGTAAAATCGTTCGTCAATTCGACCGCGTGCTGACGTATCTCCCCTAAGATACGGGCGGGTCCGAAACCCGCCCCTACCTGCTTTTCTCCTGCATACGTTCCGCGATACCCGGAAATTTTTCAGTCAGACAGTCAGGACACATTCCATGTGAAAAATCCGCTTCGGTATGCTCCTGCACGTATTTCTCGATCGACTCCCATTCCCCGTTTTCATTACGGATTCTGCGGCACCAGGCACAGGTCGGCAGCAGTCCGCGAAGCGTCTTGATCTCCTCACGGGCCCGTTTCAGATCGAGGTGCGTCTTGACACGGGCCAGCAGTTCCGCCTGATTGAACGGTTTGGTAATGTAATCGACCCCACCGACGGTGAAACCCTTGACGATATCAACCGTTTCGGTACGGGCGGTCAGGAAAATAATCGGCAGCATCTTGGTGGCGGACATTTCCTTTAGCCTGGTGCAGACGGCATAGCCGTCTTCACCGGGCATCATGATATCGAGAAGAATGAGGTCGGGCAGTTCATTGTTGATGAAATGGAGGGCTTCATTACCGCTGATCGCAAAGGCGGTCGAATATCCCTGCTGTTCGAGAATCGCACCAAGCAACCGGAGGTTCTCGGGATTGTCATCCACCATCAGTATCAGTGGTTTTCGCTGGGGTTCCGCCATAGTTTCTCTCCTTAGGACGTATCCTTCGGCAACTGCCGATCTGATTAACGGGAACACTGTTCCGGTTCCTTATTTTCCGGCGGCCGCACCGGTAACGGTCACCTTTCGTCAACAACCCCCCGCACGCCGGCACTTCCTCAACCGGATCACTTCCTGACGTTTTCCGCGCAACCGACAAGACTGCGCAGGAGTCCTCTCACCGCAGCTATATCGAAGCGATCGGCGTAACCGGCCAGTTTTTTACCGATTCCACGAAGCGCCTTCAGCCGATGTTCCTTCCCGAAGGCGGTAATCTGCCGTGCGAACACGCGAATATCCTCCATCTTCACCGCCCCCAGCAGTTCACCTGCTTTCTCGACATATTCCTGTGGAAGTTCCACCCGGTCACCTCCGGTTCCGGAAAACAGATCCGCAGACGACTCCACGGCCAGAGATTGTATACGTCGCATTCCGGGAAGATATTTTACCAGTTCATCAAACAGATCACTCGCGGAGACAGGTTTGCACAGGCGTCCGTTGAAAAGCCCCTGTTCTTCCGGTTCATCCTGCATCTGTTCAACAAGCGTCGTCATCGCTATTATCGGAATCGAGGCGGTTTCCGGAATCTTTCGCAGCATTCTCGCCGCTGCCGCACCGTCAAGAATCGGCATAAGCATATCCATGATGATGCAGCCGGGAATAAATTCCCGCGCCAGATCAACCGCCACACTCCCGTTCTGAGCGTAATGTACCGTAAGCCCGGCATCGGTAAGCAGTGTTCCGATCATCTCACGGTTCGACGGGATATCATCAGCAATCAGCACCGAATACGCAGGGGGAACGTTTTCCGGTTCATCCTCACTCCATTGAATCCCGTCGCTCGAAGGAACAATGGAGGCCACGGCTACTTCGGGTAAATGCACCGAGAACTCACTCCCCTTGCCGGGAACACTTTCAACACGGATCGTTCCGTTCATCAGTTCCAGAAGTTTTCTGCTGATGGAAAGACCGAGACCCGAACCGCCGTACTTTGTCGGTCGCAGCTGCCGGAATGCCGCGAAAATTTCATCGTACAACTGCCGGTCGATGCCGATACCGGTGTCCTCAACCGCGATGGTCAGATCCACCTTGGAAAGTCCCGCCTTCGAGTCGACACACGATACCGAGACACTCACGCTCCCCTTCTCGGTGAATTTCACCGCATTTCCCACCAGATTCAGAAGTACCTGCCTGATACGCACTTCGTCGAGTACCAGATATCTCGGAAGATGCGGATCGATTTTAATGGAGTAACGCAACCCTTTGGCATTGAGTTTGAATGAGAAGATCTGCTCAATTTCCTCGAGAATTCCCACGAGATTGACGGCGCCATAGTTGATCGACATCATATTCGCCTCGATCTTCGACAGATCGAGGATATCGTTTATCAACCTGAGCAGGTTTCTCCCGGCCAGTGCGATTGAATCCGCGAAGCTGCGCTCATTCTCTCCCAGCGGCATACCCGAGAGCATTTCGCTGTACCCGATAACCGCGTTGAGCGGCGTACGTATTTCGTGACTGATGGTGGCAAGAAACTGACTTTTCGCCCGGTTGGCCTGATCAGCCTCGTCCCTTGCCTCGATGAGCTGCTGCTGATACTCCTTCTGCGCGGTAATATCCCGTGCCGCGGCGTAAATAAGTTGACCGATCGCGTTCGAGCGCCACTCGATCCAGCGATAGGAACCGTCGAAACACCGGTACCGGTTGGTGAAATCGACTACTTCTCCACCCTCCCGGAGTCGTTCGATCTGTTTCATTGTCATCGGAATATCATCGGGATGAACAAAATCGAGAAACCGTTTTCCTTCCAGATCGTCAACCGAATACCCCAGCATTCCCTCCCACGCCTTGTTGCACCGGATGAATCGTCCCTCGACGTCGGCGATACAGAGAAGATCAAGCGTGAGGGTGAAAAACCGCGTCACCTCCTCATGGGCGTTAAATACTTCGGCAGTGCGTTCCTCGACCTTCCGTTCCAGATCCTCGTTGAGCAACCGGATCTGTTCTTCCATCTCGATGCGTTTCTTGATTTTCCAGACAGTGTCCATCAGCAGCTGCAGATGACGTACATCCGTCTCGTCGTAGGGTTCCGGTTTATTGCCGACCCCGATGACCGCAACGATATCTCCACCATCGAATACCGGCACATTGACATGGCTGCTCAGCGGGACATGGCCTTCCGGCAGTCCCCTCTTCCAGCGGTTTTCAGCATGGTAATCATTAGTGATAACCGGCTTGCGCTGCCGGACCGCCTCGCCCCACAATCCGGTCTTATCCAGTTCATACGTTGTCTGCTTCTCAACGATAGAACACTGTTTCATCGCGTCCTTCGACCAGCTGCAGAGCGTGAACAGCCGGGTTTCCTTGTTGTAGAAATAGAGATACCCGATGGAACTTTTCGTGAGGACCATAGCGGTATCCAGCGCATAGTCCATCGTATTCACGACGGTCAACCCGGGAAGCTGACTCAGGTTGAGTAGTGTGGACTGTCGCAGTTTTTCCGCTTTGACAAATTCCTCCGCTTTTTTCCGTTCGGTAATATCCTCGCCCGCGCTCAGGGTCCCGATCACGGTCCCCTGATCATCACGAAGCACATTGTTATGCCAGGCGATCACACGCAGCGATCCATCGGCGGTACGGATGCGGTTCTCATGATATTCGACAGCCATGGCGTCGCCGCCTATGAGCACGCCGAAGAATTGAGCTGTTTCCATGCGATCGTCGTTCGACAGACAGGTATCGAACCAGTTTTTCCCCACCAGTTCAGTGCTGTCCCGCCCGAGTACCTGCGTTCCCTTGCGGTTGATCAGGGTGATTCTGCCGTCACGATCGAGCGCGATGATGATGGTCTCGACGATATCAAGATACCGTTGCGCACGATCGAAGGCTATTTTCAGTGCATTTTCAACCGTAACCCGTTCGGTTATATCATGCAGTGTACCGATGAGCTGATCAACCTTCCCCTCGCTGTTTCGTTTGAATACAGCGTACCGTGCCTGAAACCAGAGCCATCGGCCGACCGCATCGCGCATCCGCAGTTCAATCGTTTCCACGACGCCGTCGCGATGACTGTTGCAGCGCGCAAGCAGATCGGCAATCATCCACCGGTCGTCGGGGTGCAGCAACCGTTCGTGAAAAACGCTTCCCATCGCTTTCACTTCGGCATCGGCATAACCGAGCAGTTCCGAAAGATGGGCATTGATATACACCACCGCATCTGCAGTGATATCGTAGATATATACGACATCCAGCGTGGAACCCATCACGCTCTCGTTGAACCGCTGCGTTTGACGCAGATCATCATGAGCCTTTTTCTGATCGGTGATATCCCAGAAAATTCCCAGTATTCCCTGCACCGCACCGTCCTCGTCGATCAGCGGCGTTTTCACCGTATGAATCCATCGCGGTTTGTTGTTGAACGTGATCCGGTCCACCAGTTCCTCGGCTTCACCGCTCTCCATGATCCGTCTGTCGTCATCTCTGAATTTGTCGGCCAGCGGCAGCGGAAAAAGATCGTGATCAGTCATGCCGATCATATCGGCGGTACGGTGACGCAGCAGCTGCGCGTAGGTTTTATTGACGGAGATATAATGGGATCCGGTGTCCTTCCAGAAGATCGACTGCGGCAGGTTGTCGACGAGAGTCTTGTACCGGTTTTTTGCCTCCACCAGTTCCCGCTGCGCCTGTTCCCGGGTGCGGATCTCATTTATGAGTGCACGATTTTTCCGCCAGAACAGAACAACGAACAGCAGGCACACCACGGCAAGCAACCCCGTAACCACCTCGAACCAGTGCAGAGGTGTATCCGTGAAAAGCAGACTCATCGGTATCGAACCGGTAAGTGCCGCGATGATGGAGGGGTAACCAATCATAATAACTGCTCCTGCAGGAAGATATTTTAACATGTATACCCGTATACCGCACTATAATAATGATAACCGGTACCGGCAGATACACCGGAGCCGGTGACAACGTGAAAGGAAGGCAGCAATCATGACTGAAAAAGGGATCCCGTTTTCCATCAACAGTCACATCGCTTACGCGGAGGGATCAGTCGTCAGCAAGACGATTATCGACAAGAAAATCGGCAGTATCACCCTGTTCTCGTTTGATGCAGGGCAGGGACTCAGTGAGCACACGTCGCCTTACGATGCCGTCGTCCAGATACTCGACGGGAAAGCGGTCGTCACCATCGGCGGCACTGGTCGTGAGGTAGCTTCTGGAGAGATGATCATCATGCCGGCGGGAATACCGCACGCGCTCCATGCGACGCAACGGTTCAAAATGATGCTCATCATGCTGCGGGCGGAAACACCCCAACGGGAGAAAGATCCGCCGTCAATCGCGGTATGACAGCGACAGGGAAACTGTGTTGCCCGCATTCCCGGCACCGGCCACCGGGATGCATATCGTAACCGACGCTTCCTTCATCAACGGAGAATACGTAAGCGGCGGTTTTCCTGAACGCTACGACTTTACTTTACCGAAAAGATCGCTCACCGACTGGTTGTAATGCAGCTTGTTGATCGTGGAAGCGAATCGCCGTGCGAGTGAATGCACCTGAATGAATCCGAGATTTTTCACCGCGGGAATCTGCGGGATCGAATCGGTGGTGTGCAGTGCGGCAAGACCATATTTCTCATGAAGTTCCACAATCGTGGGAATGTACTCTTCCTTGATTTTCAGATGACTGATCGCGATGTGAATATCCTTGACTCCGAAATTGCTGTGGAGCCATCGGGTGGCATTCGCGATTGAGGAACCGGTGACCGTCTCGTCGTCGGAAATGATCGCCGTTTTTTTCCCGTTGAGATCACCGATGATACCAAGCAGGTTGGCCCGGTCCTTTCCCGGCCTGAATTTATTGGCGATCGCGTAGGGAATATTCATCGCCTCGGAAAAATGAACGGTGAATTTCGCGCCACCCGCGTCGGTCGAAACCGCCACCACATCCTCGAGACCCTTGAACGACTGGAATATCTCGGTGAACAACCCCAGACCACTCAACGCCACCAGCATCATTTCCGGCTCGTAAAAACCGTACAGCGACAGCGCGTGCGGATGGTACGTCAGATGCGTCTGCGCACCGGCCACTTTGAGCTGATCGACGAACAGGCTGGCGAGGGTCGCTTCACGCGCAAGAAAACTCGGCTTGTCCTGCCGTGAATAGGGAGCATACGGGGTTACCACCGTGATGGTCCGGGCCCGATGTGCACGAAGCGTGCGGACCACCTGAAGCAGCTGCTGGATGTTTTCGTTTACGGTGTTGTGGGTGATGTTCTCATGGGCACACTGGAACACGTAGGCGTTCGATCCGGCAACGTGTTCGTTGAGACGCGGACAGGTTTCCGTATCGGAAAAGACACGGGTCACGGGATCGTTATAGCTCCCGAGTAACGGAATTTCGAGCAGTTCACTGCCGTTCTGCTTGAGCATCGATTCGTACTCCTGCTTTACGGATACGGCAAGATCGATACCGCTGTTGCAGGCAACGAACAGCAGCCACCCGTTGGGGCCGCTCAGGTCGCGTTTCTTGATGGGAATAAACGATTCGGGGGTAATGAACTGATCCAACGCCTTGTTTCGGAATTCCATACGGTTTCACTCCTGAAATTCTGCCCCGGGTACCCCGCGGAGCAGCATCAATAGATTTATGGAAAGTACTTCGTCATTATTCAGGATCACGGTTCCGGAGCCGCCGAGTCGCCCGGCACCGGTCTGATGGTTCTCATCCCTGATCATCCGCCGGCAGGCCTGAACCTTCCGCACCACCATTCGTTTTCTCTGGTCTGTCCATCAGGAATGAAACCGGCCTCTTCCGCCGTCTGCACCGCCCGTTCGAATTCATCGCACAGAATCCCCGACCAGACAAGCACACCGTCGGCGGCAATCAGTTCCCGGCATCTACCAAGCAGCGGCGCCGATTCGGTATGAATCATATTCATGATGACCACCCCGAACCGTTGTCTTCCGCACAAGGCATCGAGTGAACCGATCACAAACGAACACCGGGTATCGCACCCGTTCTCCCGAAGGTTTTCAGCCAGGTTTTCCCGGCAGTCGGCATCGATTTCGACCCCGATGCATAAGCGCGCACCAAGCATCGCCGCGGTAAAACAGAGCACTCCCGATCCGGTTCCCACATCGAGCACGGCGTTCCCTTCGAGCCGCGTTCCCCTGCCGATGATTTCCCGGGCGGCGAGCCGGGTCGTTTCGTGATGCCCGGTTCCGAACGCCATTTTCGGCTCGATTTTTATCCAGTGGTCACCCGGCTTCAGCGGAGGCTCCAGCCATACCGGGGATACCCACCAGTGATCGGCGAGCCGTGCGGGCTGCATCGTTTCGCGCCACCGCGCATTCCAGTCTTCGTTGACAACCGGTTCACAGACGACTTCCCGACCGGCCGCGATGTGCCGCAATTCTCCGGCGACCCGCCGCGCGATCTTACCGTCACTAAAATACACCGCCACCGCGGTAGTTTCTTTGTCAATCGCCGACTCTTCGCATCCCGCCATACCGTATGCATACCAGCGGGCAACCGCAAGTTCGAATTCTCCGGCGGGAATGACACCGCGTACACGGAAGCTGTTGCTGTTCATACCATGTTTTACGTCACGTTGTGCGATCGCTTGATGGCGCAGAATTCACCGCACATGCTGCAGAG
>JAFGHA010000175.1 GCA_016930275.1 Chitinispirillaceae bacterium | reverse complement strand
CTCACCTGTAAATAATACACTGTGTTTCGTAATTTTTACTTTTTCGAATAAACTAGTAATCTCGAATACACCGCACACTAATGCCCCATTTTTTAGGTGCATTAGAATCGTATATACTAGTTCTATCAAATCCCAAATTCCGGTCATGAGCGGCTGCTGATCCTTCAAACACCTCAGTTGAGCTCCACCAATACCCACTCTGGTTTTTACCCCAATAGGTAACTCTACCCTTATCGAAAAGCCTATACCCTCCCGGCCGAGCACTGAAACCAGATGAATTTGTAGCCCCTGTATTTGGAACACTCCAGCGTAGGGTTCCATCTTCTTTCATCTTACCACCAGCAGTATCTGTTCCCCCTAAATAATTAATTAAGGCAGTCCATTCATCATCCGAGGGAACATGCCATCCTTCAGGAGCCAGCTTTCCATTAGTGCTAGCATACCAATTGTACAAAGCTCCGTATGAAGTTTTATTTATTGCTTCACTATTATCATACCAGCAATAGCCTGGTGTTAAGAGACTAGACCACCCTGCGCTATCAGGAACATATGGAATACTAGTACCATCATTGTATTGTGTTACCTTCAAATTCTCCACCATCCACACCTGATCACCAATTTTTATTTCTGTGTAAATATTTTCATCAATATCCTTGATCACCCATTTTGCATATACCGTGACATCTGCGGCAAAAGTGGTTGTTGTCGTAATTTTTGTCCCCGATCCTTTTGTACCGTTATACCAGCCATCAAAAACATAACTTGTTTTTTGGGGATCAGTTGGAAACGTACCAATTGCGGTGGATTCATCTATAGTTTTTGTTGTTGGATTCGGAGCAGTCGTCGCTCCCTGCCCGTCAAAAGTAACAGTACACTGTTTCTTTGTCCACCGTGCCCAGAACTCCTTATCGCCCGTCGATCTTACGGGTATCGATGTTACCGGCGATCCGCTGAAAGTGGAATTCGTATACCATCCTGCAAATGTGAAACCGTTCCGGGTGGGAGTGGGAAGCGTTATTGCAGCGCTGTTTACGGTGTAACTTTCCGGGTAGGTGCCGCTCAGGTTACCGTCGTTGATGTTATAGGTAATGGAATAGTCAATTACCATCCACTTCGCATACAGTGTCACCGGACCGGTTACCACATCCGAAGAGAAATTCCACACGGATGTCCCTGATGTTTCCCTGAACCAGCCGGCAAACGCATGGCCATCACGGGCCGGATCCACCGGTTTGCTGACGGTACCGCCCTCTTCCACCTGCACCGGATCGACATCACTGCCACCCTGAGCGTCAAAGGTCACCGTATGCTCCGTCACCACCGGCTTCAACCTCACGGTTATCTTTGCGGTTTCCGACTGTACCTCGTTTCCCACGCCGTTGTTCACCATTACATAGTAATTCCCCGAATCGGCGCCGGTCGCCGACGGTTTGCTGTAGGTGTTTTCATTTTCATTGGGAATCGGCTCCCCGTTTTTATACCACTGATACGAGGGTGAGGGGGTCCCGGTCGCCGTTACGGTGAGGGTGAGCGTGCTCCCTTCATTAATCGTCGCATCATCCGGTTGATTGGTAATAACCGGCGCCACGCCTACGGTTGTAAACGACCGGACGTTGGAACGTACGGTATCGGGATAGGCTTTCGTATAGGCGATCACCTGCCAGTAGTACTTGGTGTACGGCTCAAGTTCATCGCCTGCGGTGATGGTGACGGTGTTCGTTTTCACTTCAGGCGTCTTCCCGTTCAGACTGGTTTCGTTGGTCCCATAGATGACCCGGTAAAACACCGTATCGCCGTCGTCATCACTGCCGCCGCTCCAGGCAAAGGCCGTCAGCGTCGCGATGCCGGTCGCGTTGTTCGTCGGAGTGGTGGCGGTAACTTCCGACGGAGGCGTGTTGTAATTGAGAATAATCTCAACGGAGCCCTGGTTGCGGCCGGAGGAGTTATCGATTGCATTGATCACGATGCGGTTGGCATGGGGCGGTGAGGAGAGGGTGCCGGTGATGGTGTACTGATCGTTGGTTCCGGTATTCAGCGCTCCTTTTGCACTCCCGTTGAGCGTCCACCAGGCGCTGTCGATGCCGTTGTCGTCGTTGATTTCATAGATCAGGGTGAATGGAGCCGTATTCAGTGTCGAGCCGGAGGCAGGTCCGCTGACGGGGTTGAACACCGGCGCGACATTGTCGTCCATGGTCGGATCGTACGTGATGCAGAAAATGAGCGAATCCCTGTTGCTATTGCTTGACGCATCGACGGCGGTGAATGTGATGCTGTTGCAGGAACCCTCCGACAGCCCCGTTACGGTTGCCGAGTAGACGGAGTCGGCGGCGCTGACCGCGAAGTCGCTGCTTCCCATCGAGCAGGTGACCGATGCAATGCCTGAGGCATCCGTGACCACCATCGATACTGCGGCGGTCGAGGAACTGATCGTCACGCTGTCATGGTCGGGGTTTTTCAGCCTCAGCTTCGGTCCGGTATGATCGGCCATCGTCGGATCGTAGCGGATGAAAAAGGCAATCGAATCGCGATTGCCCGCTGAATCTTCAGCGATGAATACGATGCGATTGTAGACTTGTTCCGTGAGTCCGGTGACCGCTGCGGAAAAAATGGAGTCCGTTGCATCAACCGTAAAGTCGGTGCCTTCCATGGAGCATACGATTGATGCGACGCCTGAGGCGTCAACGGCAACGATCGATACGGTGACTGAGGAGGAGCTGACTACGGCGCTGTCGCTGTCGGGATGCTTCCGGGAGATTGTCGGGCCGGTATGGTCGAGCAGGGTTGAATCGTAGTTGATGTAAAAGGCAATCGAGTCGCGATTGCCCGCGTTGTCGGTTGCGGTGAATAGGATGCGGTTATATGTTTTCGCTGCAAGCCCGGTTACGGTAGCGGAATAGGTGGAATCGGTATTGGCGACCGCAAAGCCGCTGCTTCCCATCGAGCAGGTCATTGAGGCAATGCCGCCTTCGTCCGCGGCAATCACCGACACGGCGATCGAGGCGCTGCCGACCACGGCGCTGTCGCGATCGGGGGTGCGGCGGGAAATCCTCGGCACGATGGTGTCAATGGTGGCGGTGTCGGGTTTAACGGTAAGAAGAAGCGTCAACGAGTCGATTGCCCCGTGATCGTCCGCGGCAACAATATGTACGGTGAAGTCGCCGTCTGCATCAATCGCAGGCTGGTAGCGATAGGTGTCGTTGACAATGGTGTCTCCCTCCGGAGCGCCGGCGGCTAAAGTGAAGGTTATCGGATCGTTATCGGGGTCAGTGCAACTGTCGGCGAGGGCAAGTTCGAGCGGTTCGGCGAATGCGATGGTGATTGAAACAGTATGGTTGTTCCACTGGGGAGGATTGTTCACCTCTTCGGCGGTTACCTTGAGAATGACCGTATCAGTATCGCTCAGCGGAGGAACGCCATTGTCAATGACAATGAAAACCAGGGTGACGCTGTCGATGAAATCAGCGGGAATGGGCCAGATGAAAACCGTATCCCCGAACAGCTCCGAGCCGTCGGGCTTGCCTGAAATTACAAGTTTGAGCGTCTGCCCGGTATCGCTTTCGCTGCCTCGTATTGAGAGTGAGCAGGTCTCGGCGGGCTGCAGGTTCATTTTTCCGGTAATCGAGAGCAGGGGAGCGTGGTTGACCGGGAGCGCCCGTTCGTAAACGATGACGGTCGCCTCTTTGTGCAATAGTGTGCCGAATGTGGTGTGTGCCTCAATCGCGACATTCTTGACTCCGGCCGAAAAAAAGGTTATCGGCATCCAGAGCGTATCGTACGAATGGTCCGTGGAAAAGGTCACAACCGTCGAATCAAGCAGCACCTCTTTGGTAAGGGAGGTCACTTTTATTCTGAGGGTGGTGATATTTTCGGGAAGAAAACAGACCGCGCCGATGCGAAGCTGCTTTCCCACCGAGTCCTCGATTGAAAAAGCATCCTGCTCGATAAGCGAGGACTCGAGAAGAACCTCAATTGACGTGTTTTCCCGAGCTTCCGGATCAGGCGGAAGCGCACAGAGGATGATGGATGAAAGAGCGCTGCACAGCGATAAAACGATGAGCGGGAGAGCGGCTTTTTTCAACATAACGGCATTACTCCGTGAAGAATGATACTAGATGGTGCGCAGTTCCAGCAGCCGGAAACAGCGCCGTACTGAAATGAACGGTTCCCTCGACGACAACCTCTGCAGCCCGTTTTATCAGGGGATGACCGTTCCAAGGTGATAAAATAATCTATTGAAAGAAGCAAAGATGTGATGGAGGTCACATTTCTGGAAATGTTTTTCTGCCGGGGAATAAACCCATTTCCGGCAACAGAGTAAAGATGCACGGCCGTGCGTTTGTATAAATCAATTAAACATCTAGCCCCCTCCTCGCCAATGGCCGGAGACGGGCAATTTATTGCAATCGGCGTCGGAATCGCGATCGTTCAGTCTCCTTGCATAATTCAAGATTACCGGTTATTCTTCCAATCCCTACCCCAATCCAGATTACAATTTTCCTTCTTCTGACTTCTGACTTCTGACTTCTGACTTCTGAATTCTGAATTCTGAATTCTGACTCCCGACTCCCGACTCCCGGCTCCTCCTTCCACTTTCCACCCTTCTGCCGCCCAATTTATATTATCCCTATCACATCTACCATTAACTGCGGCAGGAACACCATGAACAGTCAAAACACTGTTACCCTTTATCCCCTGGTTACAATAAACGACGTGCCCTTTAATAAGGCAGCGCCCTGTTTTCGGATATAGAGCACCCTCTTTAAAACCGGAGTTCATAATGCTGAAAACCCAGGAGAAAACGAGAGAGCAGCTTCTTAAGGATAAGGATGACATCACCGAGAGCAAGAACGGGGAGAATAAACTGAAGCAGAGTGAAGAGCGGTATAAAGCGCAGTTTGAACATGCACTTGATGCAATAGTAATTGGAGATGCGGAAACCGGCATAATGATCGACTGCAACGAATCGGCACTCACGTTGTTCGGCCGTACGAGGTCTGAGATTGTCGGACAGCATCAGCGCATTCTTCATCCGCCGGAGGAGATAAAGGACGGCTTCAGTAAGAGCTTCAAACAGCACACGAAGGAAAAAGAAGGTCAGATTATCGAGGAAAAGATTATTACCAAAGACGGACAAATCCGGGATGTTATAATACTGGCCAGCCTGGTCAAGAGCGGAGGCAGAAAACTGTTGTGCGGGACATTTCGCGACGTCACGGAGCGCAAGCGGCTGGATGAAGCCCTCAGGGAGAGTGAGGAAAGATACAGGACTCTTTTCGAACAGGCACCGTTCGGAATCGGCATAATATCATTGGACGGGAAGGTCCTGAAAGGGAATCCCGCACTGGAGAGCATTTCGGGGTACACAATCGATGAACTGCACAACATCAACATCTCCGATATCTACCTGGATCCCGAAGAGAGGGCAAGAGTGATTGCGGCGGTAAAAAAGCACGGCAGGATAATCGCCCGGCAAGCTCGCTTTAAGCGAAAAGACGGGACGGAATATTACGCCAGTATTACCACAAAAATCATCAGCATTGCCGGTATGAATGTCCTGCATACGATGGTGCAGGACATATCGGAACATATCAAAATAGAAATGGAACTGCAAAGAGCACAGAAGCTGGAGTCCCTCGGTTTATTGGCCGGGGGTATTGCCCATGATTTCAACAATCTTCTTGGAGGCCTCTTCGGTTCCATCGATTTGGCGCGTATGAACATCAGAAATGATATCGAGGCAAGACGACACCTTGACAGGGCTATGCAATGCCTCTCATTGGCGAGGGACTTGACGCACCAATTGCTGACTTTCGCCAAGGGCGGGCTGCCTGAAAAGAAACCGGTCCCCGTACAATTCATTATAAAACAGTCCGCCGAAATCGCAATCAGTGGAACCACTATCCGGCAACAGTACTCATTGCCGCCGGATGCTCTCATGGTCGAAGTTGACGAGGGACAATTGCATCAGGTATTTACCAATGTATTCATAAATTCGCGGCAGGCAATGCCCAACGGAGGAACCATACAGGTTGCCGCATATACGAGGGAACTACGGGAACGCGAGATCGACGATTTGACGGAAGGGTCATATGTTTTCGTTACCATCCGCGACGATGGTCCGGGAATAGCCCCGGACTATCTGCCAAAAGTATTTGACCCGTTTTTCACCACCAAGCAGACCGGTTCCGGATTGGGGCTCGCCGCAAGTTATTCGATAATCAAGAAACACGGCGGACACATACTGATCGAATCCGAATTGGGAAAATGTACCTTGGTCACTATCGTTCTTCCTGCAAGTACCGGTGAACCGATAGAAGAAAAAATGAATCCGGCAGAATCTATTCCTCTGTCTGGCAGGATACTCGTCATGGATGATCAAGAGGTCATAAGAAAGGTGGCTAAAACCATGATTGAGAGTTTGGGCACTATCGAGGTCGAATGCGCGGCGACTGGAGAAAAAGCGATTGAACTGTATGGCAGATCACTGCGGGAAGGCAGGAAATTCGATGTGGTCATACTGGATCTAACGGTGGCTGATGGAATGGGAGGAGAAAAAACAATACGCAGCCTGCTGGAAATAGACCCGCATGTGAAAGCAATTGTCTCGAGCGGATATTCGGATAGTCCGATACTTGCTCATCACATGGAGTACGGTTTCCTTGGAAAGATTGCAAAGCCTTATCAGAGAGACGACCTCCTGAAGGTAATTTCTGAGGTCATGAACACATGACAGTGCGGCAATAGAAACCCTCATGAATGCCGATATTGTGTGTACTTCTGTCCTGCATGCATTCGAATATTTCACTACTGCCAAGAGGATTATCGCGACTCTTCGGTCATGAAAGAGTCCGACAAAGGTATAGAGCTAACCACGAAGTATCACACTCATGAAGCCTGTTGTGCAAAAAACAGGGCGCTTTTCGTGGAAATTGCCATGAAATAATTCCCCGATCAGCCCGGTAATGGGGATTCTTCTTCCAAGGGGGAAAACCTCAACGCCACATTCCCAATTCCAGACGTATATTTCGATGCCGAAAGCGGTACAATATAAACGGTACGAAGTACCGGTTTCCTTACGCTTAAGGAATGGGAATGACAAAGCGGTACAATATAAACGGTACGAAGTACCGGAGTCCTTACGCTTAAGGAATGGGAATGACAAAGCGGTACAATAAAAGCGGTACGAAGTAAAGGATACCATACGCTTACAATCACGGTAGTGACAT
>JAFGHA010000174.1 GCA_016930275.1 Chitinispirillaceae bacterium | reverse complement strand
TTATTATTTCAAAATCATTTAATAATACTAATTAAATAAAATTTAAATTACCACATACGATTTTTTCACCTTATATTTTCTTCCATGCCGCCAACGAAACGGTTGTCGTTAAACGGCATTGGTTTTTTTACAAGGTGGTGCCCTTTGGGAGTGTTGAAATACGTTGATTCCAACACCCCGTGAAGATATAACCACGTCTCATTTCAACTAAGGATACAGGTATGCAGCGCAGAAGTCTCGTTATCGTACTCCTTATCCTTATCAGCACCATTCCGGCCATGAGCCGACGCGTTATGGAAAATCTCGATCGCGGGGTTATCGCACGATGTTCCGGCAGCAGTGTTTTTATCAACTGGCGACTGTTCGGTACTGACCCGGCGGAAATCGGATTCAACCTGTACCGGCAAAGAAGTGGCGGGGGCCCTGTTCTTGTCTGCACAACCGGATCGGACGAGGGGACCAACTGTAAGGATAATGAAGGGAGAGAGGGTGACGTTTACTTTGTACGCACGTTGCTTGATGATGTCGAAGGGGAGCCGAACCGTCCGCATACGTACAACGGGAAAGACTACCTGAGCATTCACCTCAAATCACATGACGGCGCGATACATTTCGCCTGGGCGGGCGACCTCGACGGTGACGGCGATATGGATTTCGTCGTTGACCGGCTCGGTGCATCCACTATCAGTGTCGATGCCTACACGAATGACGGCGCCTTTCTCTGGCGGATGGACATGGGACATAATGCCGACGATCGGGACAATATCGAGGGTGGACCCAGTGTTATCAGTAACGGCCATTGGGACGGGCTTACCGTGTTTGATTTTGACAGTGACGGAAAAGCGGAAGTCGCGATCAAGACCGCCAACGGCGTTACTTTCGGTGATGGAACCGTACTTAACCACAATAATGATCGTGATCAATTTGTATCGGTAGTCGATGGAATAACGGGCAAAGAACTCGCACGGACGGCACTTCCGGACGATTTTATTTCCGACGGGCCGCTGCAGGCTCATTTCAGTGCCGGTTATTTCGATGGCGTGCATCCCAGTATCGTAACCAGGTGCAAAAACCGGCAGGGCAGCGGCGGCTTTAATCTGGTGGCCAATGCCTGGGATTACCGCGATGGAAAATTGACAAAGCGATGGCAATGGAAGCGGGGAAGAGAGCGCAATTCGGCGGATTTTCATCAACACCGGGTGGTGGATGTGGATCGGGACGGCAAGGATGAACTTGCCGATGGCGGCTATGTTCTCGATGATGACGGTACGTTTCTTTACGGACTTGAAGGGGTGATTCACGGTGACCGGTTTCATATCACCGATCTCGATCCCTCACGACCGGGACTGGAAGGGTTCGGTATTCAGCAGGATAATCCCAGTGGGTTGGAAACCTATTATTATGACGCTGCAGATGGAAATATTATTCGTCGTCACAGCGGCGCCGGAGGAGATCTGGGACGGAGGACGGTGCTTGATCTTTACGAAAACAAAACGGGATATGAATACATAAGCTTCAACGGTATGTGGGTCGCACAGACCGGAGAAACTATTACTACCGATGGAAATGCGGTGCCATGGCCCAATTTTCGTATGTGGTGGGATGGTGATCTCGGCAGCGAACACATAGATCATAACTAGGTGGGAGAATGGGACCTCCAGCGCATGGAGCGCAATACCTATACGTGGAAAGTGACCTTTGACGGTCTGGAGTGCGCCAGAGGGGCTATTCCTCTCTATGGCGATCTCTACGGCGACTGGCGTGAGGAAGCGGTGGTGGAAAGTCGGGATCATTCCGAACTGAGAATTTACACCACCGATTATCCTACGGAGCACAGGATTTACACCCTGTTGCATAATCCGGAGTACCGCAATTGCCTTACCGCAAAAGGGTATCTCCAGTCGCACCATGTCGATTACTTTCTTGGTTTCGGCATGGATACCCCTCCGGCTCCCGATATTGTTCTGGTGAACGGCACTACCGCAACAAAAAAAACGGTACGTCGTGGAACCGCGCCTTCTATGGCTGATGGTGGAGCGATAAAAATGGTGGCGGGTGGTTCTCACGGAATGATGCTTGATTTCGCCGGCAATATTGGCGGCATGTCAGTATACAACCTGCAGGGGAAACGTCTGAAAAATATCGACGTACCAGAAAATGCAAGAAACCTTACAGGTCCGTTCGGGACGGCAGGCGGCATCTGCCTTGTTAAACCGGTGGCGGACCGGTAACGGCAAAGTTTTTTATAAAGTCACGGAGTCAATGTATTCTGTAATATCAGCTTTATAAAAGCAAAGAAGGTGAGGGAGATACTATGCATAAGTTATTATTTTTTATCGGGTTAATTTTTTCCGTTTCCACGATCGCCGCCCAGCCTGTCAATCTGAACGGCAAGATTACCGCTGCTTCCGATCAAGCGGTAAGCGGAGCGGTTGTCGAGCTGGTAAAACTCGGGCTCAAGGATACCACCGGCACTGATGGAATGTACGCCATTAACCAAACGGTAAATGTGATACGGCCCGGAATGATGCCGAAAAGCATGACGATGATAAAAGGTGGTATGTTACAGATCCGGCTCAATGCTTCCGGACCCATCGAAGTAAGAATGTATGGCCTGCATGGCAATATACTGAAAAGGAACAGTGTTCCGAATGCCACTGCGGGCCTCCACACCTGGAACCTTGATGAAGGAGCGGCTCCGGGCGGAATGCGGATAATCCACGCCTCCATCGGAGATGAAACGCGGATTTTCAGGTATCTTACTCTGGGATTGAACAGGGTTTCAGGCAATTCCGCGACCAAAACCGTTTCCCTAGTTGATGCACCCCTATCGAAAGCGGCGGCAGATGTCGATTCCCTCAGGGTTACAGCCGCCGGGTATGCGGTGAAAACCGTAGGTCTTTCCTCGTACAGCGGTACTGTCAACGTGACCTTGGCGACGACTGGGGACAAATGGGGAGGCCTTAAAAACCCTCCCGTTAAGTGTGCCGGTTGCGGCAAGCCCCAGGGAATCACCAGCGGAAAGAAAACCATCAGAAGCGGAGGACGGGATCGCGAATATATAATCGACATCCCCCGCAACTACGATCCTGACAAACCTTACCGTTTCTTTTACGTTTCCCACTGGGTTAATGGTAACGCCGAGGCAATGGCCAACAATAACTACTACGCACTCAAGACGATGGCCAATAACGCCAACGAACCCGCTATTTTCCTGGCGGCCAGTGGTATAGGTGGGTCTTGGGGGGAAGCAGACCACGCTTTGTTTGATGATATTCTGGCGTATGTTGAGGAAAACCTTTGTATCGATAAAACCCGGGTCTTCGCGATAGGTTATAGTTTCGGGGGTATGTATACGTATTCGCTCTCCACGAATCATCAGAATATAATCCGTGCGTGCGTAGGAATCGCACCCGCAAACTACAACATTTGGCTCCCCAATCCAAAACTGAAAGAGCCAATCGCCTGGATGCAAATCCACGGTTTGCAGGATGAGCTTTGCAGATGGGTCAATGACGCGTCAAAGAAGACAGGGGGAAAATTCATCGTCCTGGAGAAGGCTACCGACAACAATTGCGACATCCCGCCAGGCGATGACTTTCCGGTTTGGCAAAATGGACCTCACTTTTGCTATGAATTCAACGGATGCACTGAGGGCTACCCGGTTAGAATCTGCACCAATAACGGTGTGCATGCATCGGCCGAAAAGTATAAAGACTCCGGCGAAAGCAGTTCCTGGGTTCCCCGGGAGGCCTGGGAATTCTATATGCGGTTTTAGGGCTTTTCGGTTTCAAACATGCTTGACAACGGACCGGAAAAACCACGCAGTGGGCCTTCCAATTTGTCTGATCGGCTGAGCGTCAGGCATATGTGGGCCCGCTGCAGGCCGGACCAGGTTCCCCCGTCACAGTAACACATGCAATTGAACTTTTCTTCCCTGTTTACTACCATTTGATGTTCAGCGTGCCGTGATACTGCCGGAACGTGTTTCGATTCTCCGCACGGTCTGTCCGTCCCGCAGGATAAAAACGCCCGGCGACAACCGGCGGCTTGCGGGCACAGGCGCCTGACTTCCACCAACGCTCCGCAATCGTTGCCCGCTGATCGTGAACAGTTCCGTACCCGTGTGAATGGCAGTTACTTTACGAGCGGGTATTTTTCGGGGCATACCGGCCGTTTCATCGGCAAGAACGCGGTATTTTATTCCCGTGGAATAGTTAGTGTAGTGCACGTAATCCCCGTACATCCAGAAAAGAAGCTTTTTCGCGGGCTTTTCCGTACCGTACGGCCGCGGCCATGCGACGATCGGCCGCACATTCCGTTCCGACGATCCTCTGGTTATGGCGACGGTGTCCCAGGTTTCGCCACCGTCATCGGTGGTCCATTGCTCGATTTCACACTGCCCGTCGATAAACCGTGACAGATACACGATGGACGGATCGCCGTGATCCAGAGAGATTCCGGGAGAGTAATTGGGTTCGCGTTCGGTGGAGCCGCCGGGAGTCTGCGGAAACCACCTTCCGGCGTTCACCAGGTCTTTCATGAACCACTCCGTCCCGGCCCAACGCGTGTAATAGTAATGATGGTTCCTGTCATCCGGGAACACCGCGAATACCAGCACCGGCCGTTTCTCGACATCGAGGGCGATATCCCAGATCCATGCTTTACCCTCTGTTCTTCCGTCATACACTTTTTCCGCCTCATACGGCTCAAGCGGAAGGCGATTGGTATCTTTTATAACCATGCCGTTCGCCCGGTGCAATTCTCCGTTTTCGTAATACGCGTAATAGATACTGTTGGACGGTTCGTCCCGCGGATGACCATCGGTAAACGGAAAATGGATACGCGACTCCGCGTCGGAAACGAATTTTATATAGGGACGGGCGCCTCCCCCGCCCACGAACTGCTCCGCTTCTCCCCATGTTGCGCCGTTATCGTCCGAACAAAGCATGGTCGGATGCCACGCCACGCACCGGGTAAAAAGATAGGTTCTGTTTTCGTCAGACAGGTGAAATGCGTGCGAGTAAGTGACATTTTCGGGCAACGTCAGCGTCACTTCCTGCTCCCAGTTCGTGACGTCCTCCGGAGAAGTGGTGGTCCGGTAATAATGGTACCTGTCGGTAGTGTGGCGGGAGTAGAAAGCGATAATCCTTCCGTCATTACGCACAAACAGCGACGGCGCGTCATGGTCATCATACTACAACCTCTCATGAAGGGTGGATTGCGCTGTTGCTTCGGTTTCATGATCGTACGACCACACCTTGACCGTTCCACGGTTATCAATGAACCCGAGGTAGGTTTTTTCTTCGGAGCCGTTGTGATAGATCCCCGGGAGTCCTGATACCAGCAGTAAGCGCCGTTTTCCGTAGCCCAGGGGAACTCCCCGCCCCGGCTGCCGAGTGTCTGGGAAAAGCAGATGCCGGCAAACCCGGCGACAACTACAACAGCGTTGAACATTTTCATAAACATTCCCCCTAAATATATATCCTATAAAATCGATTCTTTTTCTCCGGCAGTATCCAAGCCTGACAATCCGTCAATCGTATTTAATTCCATTATCTTTTTCCGAATCCGCTATGAGAAGAATATATACTACAATTCCGGTCATTATATTTTTTAAGGATAATTGGTTCTCTGAACCCCTTTTATAATGTTTAATCCGTCACATTCACCTTACGCAACAGTAATGTCTTGTTTGCGCTCTGAACAGTAAGCAGAAATGTACCGTTTGCAACAATGGGCCCAAGCTGAAGTGATGCGGGTCCTGTAACATCCCTCTTGTGCACAGTGGCGCCTCTGAGATCATACATCGATACGGAATATGTTCTGCCGGCTTCACCGGACAGATTCAGAACGTTGTTCTTCAGTACAGCTACAGGTTTAACTGATTCCTGTGGGGATGAAATGTCTTCCGCTTTCGATACTTCTCCTCCCAGCACGGACACGTTGAGTTCAGGTGGCGGGAAATCCATATCACTAGCAATATAGTACCCGGGATGAGGAGGCTGATTGTAGGAGGAATTCTGCCATGCTATCCCCACCCGGTAAACCGGATCATGCATCAACGTAACAAGCCTTTTTGTCGTAGGCATGGTAGTGGTGAAAACACGTAATGCCGAAGACCCGGCTGTGAGAATCACCTCTTCTCTCCAGTCACCGAAAAGATCGGCCTGTAGTACCGGGTTTGATTTGGTGCCGTTTATGGAATTTGTACCGGAACCTGTAAGCAGATTCGTACCCCTGTTGTTCCTGACACTCCACTTGGTAATCGTGTTTCCATCAAGCATCTCACGACTGAGCTCGCCGTCCCACCATATCAAATGGTTGATGGAACCGGGAACGTCGCCAATCACTTTTCCGGTAGCGTCGTAAAGCCCCATTCCACTGGAAGCCCAGAATTTAAACCCCGGAACTGCAGGGTCAAGCTCTGCCGCGCACCCTCTGCCGACATCATCGTTCTTTCTAATATTAAAGATCATGGCCCCTGTATTCGCTTGTCGGAAAGAGACTCCATTTCCACCACTCTCGTGACACATATATATCTGAGGCGTTGCGGTGCCCTTAAACATGTGAGCGCAGTGTGCGGCATCGCCGTGTCCCATACGCGAGGTATGCATTCCGGTGCCGTCGCTGGAGATCACCGCACTGCCGGTCACTATATCGTGCTTACCATCATTGTCGGCATCAATAATGTGAACGGAATGGTTTCCTTGTCCTGCATATGACCTGTTGGCTGATTCATCTGAATCGAAAGTCCAGCGTCGGGTGAGTTCTCCGTCTCTCCAGTCCCAGGCCGCCATTGTCAGTCTGGTGTAATAACCACGCTGAAAAATTGCGGTAGGCCGTTTTCCGTCCACATACGCCACTGCGGCGTTGAACCGGTCTACCCGGTTACCGTAATCATCCCCCCAGTCATTTACCCTCCCTCGAAGCGGCCAGTATTCAGCAGTCGCCAGCTCCTTTCCGGTCTCGCCGTCGAACACCGTCAGATATTTCGGACCCCGGAGAATCCGCCCGACACGCCCCCCCGCATCAGCGGCATTATGATAATCAGCAGTATGATCGGCCGACGCCGCCGGTCCCATTGAGATATATTCACCGGTTCCATCCTTGGTTCCCGGAGCGGTTTTCACCATCATCTCCGCCTTGCCGTCGCCGTCGAAATCGAATACTATGAACTGCGTATAATGGGCACCCGACCGGATATTTATTCCGAGATTAATCCTCCACAACCGTTCACCGGAAAGGGTGTAAGCATCGAGTATACAGGGATCCGTAAGCCCGTCCAGAGAGTTATCTTTGGCATTGGACGGATCCCATTTAAGCACGATCTCGTATTGGCCGTCGCCGTTCAGATCCCCCGCGGCTGGCATCGCCTGGACTGTAACTTCCTCCGCGTGGGCCGTTGGGAGGCCGCTGAAGAGGAATATTAAAATAACCTGCATTGCTCTTCCCTGCATAGTGTTTATCAACATTGCAGGTGCGCCGGCGGCCTGTTCAGTTCCGTTCACCACAGCTTTTACCGTGTAGGTACTATTGTGGCCGCGCCGGCATCGGTATAAATAGTGGCACCGGTTATGGGACTGTCATTGAGTTTTGTTGTTCCGCGGTATACATTGAAACCGGTTGTATACGGTTCATTGGCCAAAAGACGCCAGATGAGATAGTAGTCTGATCCTACTCGCACCGCGATCAGACCACGATCAAGCTTCTCCACCTGCATCTGCGCCTTTACGGGGGTGAATGCCAGGAAAAATAAAAAAACTGAAATCAACTGACCTTTAATTATTTTATGATGCATCAATGCGTTTAACCTCATACTAGAACCTCCATCATAATTTATTGAATTTTAATAATTTAGCTTATACTACAAACAGAACATCCCGTTTACTCCGGACCGCTCTATTCACGGGTTGATTAAGAGTTCCACTCCCATTTTATTCCCACCCTTTCTAATCAAATAAAGACCTTTCGGCAGATTCCGGTTCATTAGGTATCTACATGAATTCCTGCTGTTCTGATATACCGAAAGATTGCATCCTTTAATATCGAATAATTCCACATGCGATGAAGAGTTGTTTGATAGGTAAAGCGCCTTAATCGGTGCCGGTGTCACACTCGTTCCCTTGGCATATGCGCGGAAATAGTCGACATAAAATTCTCTCGGATATCTGGATGCGGTTATGTCTGCGGATCCGGTCCAACCGGCATTTTCATAGAGGCCCAGCAAAAACACTGCGGGATAGTCAGGCGACTGGTTTACCGTCCTGATCAAGGTGTTGTCCACGTAATATTTGATGCTTCTTAAATCCCATTCGAGCGCATAAAGATGAAAACCTGCAGCGGGATCAAAGGGAAGGGTTTTTGACTGATTGGTAGTGGAAACATTCGGATCATCCCACCTGATAAAATTAAAATTACACGCGGCACGATTACCATACTGCCCCATAATGTCTATTTCCGCTTCCTGTGAAGATTGATCTCTCCTGCCTACAGTCCAGAACGCACAATGATAGCCGGTCTGATTGACAAGTTTGGCGCGTATTTCGAAATACCCCTACTGCGGAGTGAATTTCATGGTTGTAGGAATATGATGGTCAAGCTTATCTTTGTGAAGGTAATCTCTTTGACCAGTCTGAATACTTGATACCTTCATGGCATCATCAGAATAATAAGTCGGCTGGTCCCGATCAATCCTCAATACCAGGCAACTGTCCTTGAATGAGTATCTGGATGCAGCTCTCTCTTCCGTTATCCTGCAGGACAGGTATGCGGGAATCCATAGGCTGGTGTCAAGTGAGGTATCATTAAATTCATCGGCTTTCACGAGTACATAGCCTGAAGGAACTGCGTTTACCGTTATCGGTACTGCCATGAAGACAAATGCAGATATACCCGCCACCACTAACAATCGTTTGTTTTTTACCATAGCATATCCCCATTCAAATGTGATTTGAATGTTGTCCGGAAATCGGTGGCAGTCCCCTTGTCGGTATTTGAAATCACACTCATTTTCGGATACCTATAATGCGCGTCGAGACACGGTTGTTTACCCCCTCCTGCAATCGGATGAGATAAAGACCGGCAGCTGTCGTTGCAGGAAAAACCACGTTGTGGCTGCCGGCGTTCTGATATCCGTTCACCAGGACTCCGATGGATTTTCCACTGAAATCGAAAACTTCAAGCTTAATCGGCGACGCGAGAGGGAGGTGATAGGAAACCAGAAAATTATTCCAGTTCAAGGAAGGTTTTGATGCGCTGGTGGGCCGACAATTCGCCGTTGATGTTGCATCCCCGTCGTTCAGAATCATGAAATCAAAAAGAGAATAGCCGTTTCGACCGGTTCTTCTTGTCCCGTACATCCGTACATACCGGACGGCGGTTCTCTCGAATGTCACATCGGTCACCGTACGTGATCCACCCTTATCGGTGCTGTAGACATCGTCCCATGTGGAGGCGTCATTGGAGACCTGTATCGTAAAAGACCTGCCGGCATTCTCATGCCATTTGAGGATGACTCTGTTTATCTCTATTGCCGTACCCAGGTCCACCATGA
This sequence comes from Chitinispirillaceae bacterium, assembly GCA_016930275.1. GTDB lineage: Bacteria > Fibrobacterota > Chitinivibrionia > Chitinivibrionales > Chitinispirillaceae > JAFGNB01. The sequence goes on along the minus strand of JAFGHA010000174.1, from coordinate 12,804 downwards.
TCCACTGGGGGTCACTGGAAGAACTTTCCCATCTCCTGTCGATGTAATTCATGAATGTAGACGAATCAATGGCGTTTTCCGCCGAGTTGGAACCGTTTTCAGAGGAGGCGGTGGCCGTCTTGTGGAGTGCCAGGTTTCTACTGTAATCGAACGGTCGCCATGTTCCGGCTTCCAGGTTGAGGTCCCAATCCTGGTGATAATTGATAACGGGCTTATCGCCATCAAACGTGACGGGAAGCCAGATGTAATCCCCTTCACGGCGTGGGTCGGGCTTTTCCCAACGGTCGCCCACGTACATGTAGAGAGAGTCCTGCGATCCCCTGATGGGCAGTACAAAATCACATTGGGAGTCCCAGGAATTTGAAGAGCCGGGCATGGAGAGAGGGGTTAACTCAGACCAGGGCCCTTCCAGATCGGTTGCAGAATAGTACATGGTGGAGGTGGACGCAGTCCAGTCGGTAGCCGAAGTCCCATAATAATAGATACCGTTTCTTTTAAACATCATCGGCGCTTCGCGACCGCCGCGATTCCATAAAAAAATCCTCCGTTCCACGGTCAAATAATCCGGAGACAACAACCAGATTCCGTGCTGTGCGTTTGTGCCGGTTTTCCATGAAACGGCGTTGAGATAAGCCTTGCCGTCAGAATCTATAAAAACCGACATGTCTCCCATCAAGGCGTCATCCAGAAGCGTCTGGCCCTGGAATTCGAAGGGTCCTTCCGGTGTATCGGCGGTAGCGATACCCAGGTGAGCCCCGTTGCCGTCGTATTTCATCACCATCACATACTGTCCGGTCGTCTCATTATGGAGTACATCTATTCTGTTGGCATCGGTATTGTGACTCAACACGACACCCTGATACGTCCAGTTAATCATATCTTTGGAGGTATAGCATGTCTGATTCCTGAAAAAATTGGTGCCGCCATACCAGTAATACGTATCTCCGAATTTACGGAGATCGCCGCTTCGTGTCTGTATCCTGTTGCCGTTTTGATCGCTCCAGTAGAAATCGTTATGAATGGTTCTCCACTCAGCAAACCCAAAAGAAACAGATCCCAAAACAGCAATCCAGCCCAACAGGAAAACCCCCTTGATTGCAATGGTAACGTTTTTTACCATTATTCTCCTCCTTGTTTGTGCCCTGATAGGAACAAATCCGGTATAACCGGAACAAAATGGGTAGAAAGTGAATTCTTCCCGCACCTTCAGCGTGCACCGGAATTACTCCCCCTTGTTTATCACCATACGATATTCGCCATCCTCATTTTCTATACATACAATAACAATTCCCTGTGAAAACGGTAGTATCCCTTTTTTACTTAATGAAAATACGGTCTCGCCTCGGGGGATCGTGACATTCGACCTGCTCCAGAAAAGCCGTCCCGCTGCGTTTACCAGTTTAATTGAAGCATCCATCTTCTCCGGCGCATGTAGTATCAGCGCATCCCCGGTAAACCGTGAAGTAACGGTTTTTCCGGCATACCCTTCTTTTTTCACCCCGCGTTCATTTGTATCACCGGAAGCGGTTGTACCACCGGCCGCTAATTCATTTAGGTAAACTTCCAGATTGGTGTAGCCGTCGGGACTTAATTGCGTACCATTGCGGTCATCCGCGTTGTCCGGATCAAGGTCATGAGCTTTTTCCCAGGTGTCGGGCATTCCATCCCGATCCGTATCCGTTGGGGCAGTACCCCCTTCGACCGTTTCAACACCTCCCACATCGGCTTCGGAATCAATGAGTGCGCCCTCTGTTCCCAGTGATTTCAGATGATTCCTCAGGCGATCGTTTATGGATAAACGGTGCAGTGATGAGCCTGCTTCATTGAGGACCGTCTCGAAAGCATCCGCCGCACTTTCAACTATAACCGGTACCGGCGAGGTTAAATACGGCGAATTGCGGATAGTGGCTCCCGCATAAGAAGACCCGCCGGCGGAAAGAAAATCGGCATCGGTAACCGCTTTTCCGTTGAGTGTGCCGTCTTTGTCAAGATCGGCGAAATTACCGCTATGATACACTTTATCCGTTTTATCCCACTCCGTAAGAAAGGTAGTACTTGAACTGGGGCCCGCGATGAAGTAATTATTGATCACGTCCTGATAATGGTCCGCTCCGGAATGGCCTCCGACGATACCACAGCAGCCGTAATTGTAAACGATGTTGTTGATATACTGCAGAAAGCATTTCATCTTGGGATTACGGCTCTTCTGGTTGATCCACAGATTGTGATGGACCGTCCAGTTTCTCGTTCCATCGGTAATTGCACCGAACCGTTGCGGGTCAATACCCTCCGCGATAATACAGTACTGCATGGTTACATCGGTACTGTTGGTAATGTGAATGCAGTCCCAGCGTCCCCATCCGATTGTGCAGTGATCGTAAATAACATTATTGGAACCATCCCAGGTGAGCGTACATTTTCCATCCGACATTTTGATACTTCCCAGAATGGTGAGATGCCGTATAATAATATTTCTACCATTTGTGATTATGCCGTACCCGTAAACAACAATTCCGTCTCCGGGAGCGGTTTGCCCCGCAATGGTAATGTTATCGGCAACATTAATACGGTCGTGTATGGTAATAACGCCACCCACATTAAAAACAACCGTGCGATTCGTCCTGCTGCATGCATCAGCGAATGAGCCCGCTCCGGATTCATTGAGATTTGTCACGTGATAGACGGTGCCGCCGCGACCTCCTGATGCGTTGGCTCCAAATCCCTGGGCGGTAGGGAAAGCCAGAGGCCTGGCCGAGAGATTAAGACCCATCAACAAACTGAATATGGCAGTACTTGGAAACGCTTTCATCAACTCCGGATTGCCTCCTTTCAGAACTGACGGGCAGCGTCATCTGCAAACCGGGCGTTTTGATTGCAACGATATATATACTCGATGGAACATTGAAGCTGTTTGTATTAAACGTCCGGATTCCAGAATGTCGCACCGGCACTATCGTATAGTATAGACGGGTCGGCGGTAGATCCGGGCAGCAGAGGATTTCATGCATCCAATGAATTCCATACCGCTACGGCGGGAAACGACAACAGGGTGACGATGCAAACGACCGAGCCGAAATATTTCAAATGGCTGTTTCCTGATTTTTTCTTTGTTGAAAATCACGAAAAGCTTGTTCGCGAGTACCCTGATTCTCGTCATACCACTGTTCCCTGACTTGTAATCATCGCTATCGGACATCCGTTATTATTTGCCGGTACGACGTTCCAGCTTCGGGATTTTTAAGGATAAAAAGACCGTTTGCCGGCAACCTGCCCCGTGCTTTGGATATCAGTGTACCGTTAAGGGTGAAAATATTCGCCGGCCCGGCGCCGATCATCAAGGAAAAACCGGTCATCACACCCCCGATATCGTGTCCGGCACGGTCTAATTCACCGGGTAAAACACCAACGGGCACCTCGTATTTACTTATGATATACTCCTTCACGGCCCTGCCCGACGGCTTGAGGTTCCCATCGGTCCAGTTAGTCGAGCTTGTACCGGGGTTGAATGCCGCCGAAGTCTCGCTGATGGCGCAAACCGACCAGTTGGTGCAGCCGATGCCATTTGCATCCATGAACTCCCAATATTTCTTTGTTTCGTCTACATCAAGTTTACCATTACCGGTGGACTCGCACAAACCGTATTCCGTAGCAAAAATAGCGATACCTTTGTTGAGTGCTTTTTCCGTATTATCACGGAGCCACTGCTTGTGCGTTGCGGAATAGAAGTGCATTGTATAGGCGATATTCGTCGAACTCGTGATGGGGTTTTCGGCAGCAAGATGAGGACTCTGGTCCCATTGCGGGGTGCCGCAGATTATGATGTTATCGGGGTCAATGGACCGAATCGCCGCTATTACCGTCTCCATATATGACTTTATGGTCGGCCAGTTCTCCTTAACCGGTTCATTCCACGGTTCATACATGACATTCGGAGTATTGCCGTACTGAGTGGCCATGCTCTTCATGAAGTTCGCGCAATTCGTGGCGTTAGCGTTGCCCATGGAATGCCAATCGATAATTGCGTAAATCCCGTTTGCAATACACGCATCAACAACAGTCTTTACGAGATTGGTTTGTGATGAAACCGAATTTGGGAGGATAGGGATCCGGATTACCGTACATTTCCATTCCTGAACGAGCCGCCTGATGGCGGTGGCATTGTAGAATTGCAATCCCTGCTGGGCCCAGGGGTACATCGACATGCCGTGCAGAGTGACCGGCTGACCATTTTTATTCACGATTCGGTTACCCTGGACTTTGAGCTGACCATGAGCGCCAACGAAGGTCTGCTGCGCCGAAGAATGAACACAGAGTAGTATACTTACAAATAATAGATTACGAAGAAATGCTCCATCATTCATTGTCTATCCTTCTTCTGGAATTTAAAAGATTGTTCCTAATGGTAATGATTACGCTGCTTCTTTATGTCACTTTAACGACTCAATGATAAGGTTCTTATGTATAGATAAATTAAGGATCACGCTCAAAGTATGCCTTTCCAGATTACTTTTTAATCACAACAGGAACCCAACCCAGATGAATGCTTCCGGCCAAATAGAGACCGGGAGTAAAGGCTTTCGTCTGAATGGTACAGATACCATCGATGGCAGATTTTTGTTTTAAAACAATTTTGCCTTGCAGATTCATAAGTGAAAATTCAGTTTGATCATGTACAGATTCAGATTGTGAGATACGAATCTGATCCCCGGATTTGTGTATCACAAACAAATCCGGTTGTGGCCTCTTATTGGATACACTTGGTAGTGCTTCTACAGGTGCTTCCGTTGTATCCCAATTCATCTTTGTCATGCTCGTATGAATGAGTATATTGGCAACATTGCGATTATCGGTAATTGAGGGGTGGTAGTCACATCCGCTATTCTGGCGTGAAGACGGATAAGCCGCGCTGTAAACTCCGGGATGATTCAGTGTGGTGGTTTCTTCTGTGACAACCTTTTTGATATAATTCTCAAACACGCCCTGTGATGTTGAAACACAGATAATTGCAGCATCTGGATAATTCCCCAGTACCCGTTTTATGAAATTATGATAATCGCCAACATACATCGATTCATCAGGATTCGGTTGAGTGGAAAAATCATTAGTCCCCAGGTTGATCACCACCAGATCCGCTTTCCATTGCGGATAATTCCATGCAGCAGTAGAAGCTGCGCCAAGAATCCTGTCATAGTAGAATGGATAGGGAGTGCTTGAACGTTTATTTTTATCTCCATAGTTCCGGACCATTCCCTGCCCTGACCAGGCAAGAATCGAACTCTGTGCGTGAAATGCCTTGGTCACCAATGAAGCAAATGTGAGATTAGTATTGGTATATTGACGAAGCTGAGTTGAATTACAGGATTGGCTGGGACTTTCAATTCCATAACCAGCAGTATAAGAATCTCCGATAAATTCGATTTTTCGCTGCGGCTTTTTCGGAGCAGGTCCCGGCACTTTTCCATCAGCAAGATAGAGTCCTCTAAATGTTGCTGTGCCCCAGTGGTTTTCACTACGTTGTATAATCCTGACAGTGTGCATATCGGAGGTGAGATCAGTTCTGAACATATATTGCTGCACACTCGATTGTGTACGGATTATCTTATCTCTTTTACCATCGATTTCAATATCGTAATCATTATTTCCATCTTTCATGCTCATGCCTACAATCGGACCGGGGACACTTGCTTCGATCACGACTCCCGACCAGTTGAATTTCGGAGCTTTGGGATTACTCATATCGAATCTGCCGTAATAATTGAAACAGGGGTCATCAGGTGAAATGAGCTTATCTGCGGGAACAGAGGCCAGGATTGCCATACAGATAAATAAAAGACAAACTTGTGTAAAGAAATGGCTCTTCATATTTAATTTCCTCTGTAGAATCCATATCGATTGTTTACTAAAGATTAGCTTCATCAATGATTTTTACTATGGCGCTCTTACCAGCACAGCCACAAATTATTCTTTGTATATAAACAATAAAGGTTGACTTCTTGTGCACATTTTATATCGCTTAAAAGCTTGTTTATTATTAATATTCCATTCAGCCGAAAACCAGATAGGTTTTATCTCCTGTCTGAAATTTAATAGCCACCTCCATTCTCGTTTTACCTGCCTACGGATTGATAACCTTTTCTACTTTGGCCGTTTTGATAAAATAAAGCCCCGTTGGCGGACTCTGAGCCATTATGTCCCTTACGCCAAACGTTGATTTATTTTGGCTTAAATAGAGCCTGCAGCCTCTAATATCAAATACTTCCATTTTCCGGGGAGTATTATCAACAACAACACCGGGTTTCGAGGTATAGGCTTGTGTCACATTAGTATCTTTGGCATATGTGCGGAAATAGTCGACATAAAACTCTCTTGGATATTTGGATGCACTCAGGTCTGCAGATCCAGTCCAACCTGAATTTTCATATATACTCAGTAAAAATACAGCGGGATATTGGAGAGACTGGTTTACAGTTTTTATCAACACATCATCAACATAAAATTTTATGCTTTTTGAATCCCATTCAAGTGCATAAAGGTGAAACCCTACGGAGGGATTGAAAGGGAGAGTCTTGCCCCCGCTGCTCTGGGAAAGGTTCTTATCATCCCATGGAAAGAAATTGAAATTGCTGTAAGCAGTATTACCGAACTGCTCCATGATATCGATTTCCGCTTCCTGCCATGATTGATCTCTTCTGCCTACAGTCCAGAACGCACAGTGGTATCCAGTTTGATTCACAAGTTTAGCACGTATTTCGAAATAACCGTACTGTGGGGTGTATTTCATAATAGTTGGAATATGATGATCAAACTCATCCTTATGAAGGTAATCTCTTTGACCGGTCTGAATACTTGATACTTTCATAGCGTTGTTGGGATAGTAAGTCGGCTGGTCTTTATCAATTCTTAATACCAGACAACTATCTTTAAATGAGTATCTGGCGGCGGCTCTATCTTCTGTTGTCCTGCATGATAGGTATGCAGGGATCCACAAACTGGTGTCAAGTGAAGTACCATTAAACTCATCCGCTTTTGCCAATGTATACCCTGGAGGTATTGCATTTACCTTCACCGACATTGTCATAAATACGGCAATTGACATACGGCTTAAAAGTGAACAATGTGTATTTCTCATTCTTTTAACTTGTTTCTTTCTATTCTTTAATAATCTAAAACCATATTAATTCTTTATGGAACAGATTATTTCTACATAGTACACCCTTTTGCGCCCTAAGAATAACTGTGAAAAACTAGTGTAAAAATAAGCAGCAGGAATTTAAGAGAGTATTGAGAATTGTGGATCATGGCTGTACCTTTTTCAGAATGTTTCTATCTCAGAAAAATGTTACAGATTCAATTGATGTCTGTTCCCATTATTATTGCAATCGTTATATACTAAATTACACTATTTGGATAAAAGTAGTGTAAATACGTTCAATGAGGAACAATTTTCCGTTCCCCACTGGACTACAAATTTTTTCATTCATGCTGATAAATCATCTAATTATCCGGGCAGTAGCTGGTGTTTTGGGGTATAATAAGGATACCATGTTTTTTTTATACCAAAAAGCTTTTGACGAATCTTGTTTTTGACCTGTGGAAAGCACGGCTATGGTATCGGTATATAGTTATACAGATTATAGAAAGTTTCTAGGTGATTACTATACCGAGCATAAATCACTTCACCCACATTTTTCATACCAGTTACTTGCCGATAGAGCTGGTTTGAAATCAAAAACGTATCTTCATAAAGTAATTTCGGGACAGAAGAACCTGGCAAAGAGCAGCGTTTTGAACGTAGCTAAAGCTCTGAAATTGAAGTATAATGAAACAGAGTATTTTAATAATCTTGTTGATTTTAATAACGCAAAAACTTTTCGTGAAAAGGAGTTCTATTTTAAAAAACTGAAGGAGCTTGCTCCAGAAACTGATGGTAAATTGATTTTACATAATCAGTTTGAGTATTTTTCAAAATGGTATTATGTCGTTATACGTGAATTGATTACGTTAAAAAAATTCAGCGAGGATTTTAAACAGCTGGCCAAAGCTGTGGAACCGGCAATTACAACTGATCAGGCGAAGAAAGCCGTTCAAACATTATGTGAACTTGGACTTATTAAAAAAACGCCATCCGGAAGATATTGTCAATGTGATACTGCGCTGACTACCAATAGTGATATCACCCCTCTGGCTGTTCAGTTGTTTCAAAAGGAGTGCTTGAATCTTGCATCATTATCGATTGAACAGCATAACCGTGATATTCGCGACATTTCGACATTAACAGTGGGAATTTCAGCTGCAGGATTTGATCAAATCCAACAGGAAATCATCTGGCTTCGTAAACGTCTTGTAGAGATAGTCAAAAATGATAACCCGGCGGACAGAGTTTATCAGGTGAACTTCCAGCTTTTTCCGGTGTCAAAAGTTCAAAGTACGGATTAGAAAAGTGATAAACAAAAAATTCGTAAATACGATACTATTCGTTTTTTTGTCTGCAGGAGCATTAGTAAACTGTAACAACAGTATTAGTGGTGGTTCGACCGAAACCGTGAATACAAAAATTGCTGCACGGGTGCTTGCTTCTGATGGTTCGGCGGTTTCGGGTGCTATCGTTAAAATTATCCCGTCAGACTGGGATCCAATCAGCCCCGAAGGTGTTGTCTATGTGAGTACGACTGATCATAGAGGTTTCTTTTCGATAAGTGTTCACCAGTTTGATACAGGTATGAGCTATTACAATCTTTTGATTTCAGGTTTACGGGAAGGGATATTCTATGATTCACTGCTGCTTAAAGCAGGATCAGATCTTGAGCTTGAGCCAATTACTATTAAACCAACGGGATCGATACGTGGAATTGCTGCATTTGAAATGGGTAGTCAGGACGATTCTGTTCAGGTGATTCTTCCGGGTTCCGAGTACTCATTTAAAATCGCACAAGGGCTGTTTTCTTTTTCCGGCATTCAGAATGGAAAGTACAGAATTCGCTTCATATCACCCGATAGTACCTTTGAATCGTATGATACACTGATAGATGTCGTTGCAGGTACGGAGGTCACTCTAAAGGATACGGTAAAACTATCGTTAGTCAGAACACTCATTGATAACTTTGATGATGGGGATGAATTACTGATTCATAACAGAAGCGATATTAACAATGGGTGGAACAGTTACTGGTACATTTTCAACGAAAAAGATCAAGACTCTTTGACAAAAGTATTTCCTTCGGGTGTATTTGAAAATCTAAAATTACTTTTTACGGGTGAATCTGCATATTCAGGTAAATCCGTGCATTTGAGTGCGGTTCTAGCCGATAGAAGCAATCCCTTCATGGGTATTGGCTGTAGACTACCATCGAATTATCAGCATATAGCGGATCTGAAGTCTTTAAAAGGCCTGTCTTTCTATATGAGAGGTAAAGGTACATGGAGAGTAAGTTTTATTGCGAGCGCTATAAATAAGTATCCGTCAAATGAACGATGGGGAACATGGGGAAAATATGTCCAAAGTCCGACCGAGTGGGAGAAAGTAACTATCAATGTTTCGGAAATTCTTCCGCAACCAGGCTCGCCTCAGGCGCGTGATTCTCTCATGTGGGAAGAAGTGCGTGATTCGGTGGGAATACTTCAGTTTGTAACCGCAGGTAGCGCAAAGGATTCATTTGAACTATACCTTGATAATATTGAGTTACATGGCACAGGTCTCGAAGATTTGCGGTGAGATTCATGTATGGTTAAATATCGGGTGCAATTACATGTTCTCCTCCGAAAGAAATTGGTGATTGGCTCGAAAACGGGTCAAAAGATTTTTTCCTTAGCCTAAAGGGAAAGCCCTTGAGGTCTGTGGCGGGATACGACTACCTGCAATATCATTCAAACCGTTTTTTTATCGTTCCCCAAAAGGCTACCTTTTCTTTTCCGTGCTATAGATTTATGGCCGTGGTTTTGGTAGATTAATTAATACATGTAGTAAAACGGTCGTAAAATAGAATTACGGATGAACCTTACCAGTAAAGAAGAAGATCGACGGAACCAATTGAAAACGTGAAAATATTTGAAAATAGACGAATATGAGCGATAACATTTGAAGCAAGGGAAGAATAACCGAAAAGTGGCTTCGGAGCTTGGTGTGGCTCCTCGAAGTGTAAGATAATGAAAAGAGCAATATTCCCGGTATACAGCCTTAAAAGGTATTCAGGCCAGACCGCCACCTGGGTGTGTTTGTTTTTTGAGCACGGAGAAAAAATCCGAGCTGGAGGAGTTGTCCCTTAATGGAGCGAAAAGCACGGGTTTTGACATCGATCTTTAGACTTGCCCACGGGTGGCCGTGCTTATCAGGCAGAATTTTGGAGTCCATTATCATGTTGATTATAATGAGTGTAAAAAATTACAGCTTTTAAAAAAGGAGAGAATTGTGAAATTTAAGCATTTGCTTTTGATATTTTCTTTTGCCGTATACACTCTGGCCGCGGGCGCCGGTGAATTCCAAATTTCCGGAACGGTAACGAAAAAAGGTGGGGGACAACTCGAAGGGGTAGCAGTTTTACTCAAAGGTAAAAATGTTTCGGTGACTACCAGTGCGACTGGAACTTTCAACCTTATTCCACCAGTTGCTGTCAGGATGAATGCTGAGCAGAAACAAACATTGTCATTCACCTTGCGTGGCAATGCTGTTGCATTTTCACAGAGCGCAGGGAAACTGAGCGGGAATGTGACAATTTTATCCCCGAAAGGAAGACTCATCGCATCCACCTATTTTACCAGTCTCAATCCGGCAACTGACCAGATCATGCTCCCTCAGCTTGCTTCAGGTTATAATATCATTCGTGTAACTGTAAATAATGAAGTTTATACCTGTCCGGTTATGCAGTTAGGAAGCGAATTGCATCTTTTCAATAAGAATGCGATTAATTCATCTGTTGGTAATTTCACCCTCACTAAAATTGCGACTGCTGCGGTGGATACAATCGTTGCTTCCAAAACAGGATTTGAAAATGCTGTATTGCCGGTCGAATCGTATACCCTCAGTAATGTTTCAATTGCGATGGACAGCGCCGTGGCAGGTGAAATTGCCTGGGGCAAGGAGGAAGATCCCACCATCAATTGCAAAGTAACCGGGGTCATGCCGGAATACAGTGCCCTCAAGGCCGATTCCAAATTGCCCGATCCATTCATGAAGCTTGACGGCACCCGCATCAAGAACAAGAGCGAGTGGGCTTGCCGGCGGGAAGAAATCCGCCAACAGCTGCTCAAGTACGTATACGGCGATAAGCCAATTCCGGCCAAAGGTTCAGTTTCCGGTACCGTGAGCTCCAGCAAAATTTCCGTCAAGGTGAGCGAAGGCGGCAAGAGTTGTTCATTCGATGCCAACGTAGATATGAACGGCGCAACTGCGCCCGCTCCCGCCATCATCATTTACGACGGCGGAATGGGGAGCTCGACGCCGATCCCGAAAGGCGTCGCCAGGATCATCTTCAGGGCTATCGAGGGCGGAGCCGGGGCCAAAACCGGTCCGTTCTTCACTTTCTACGGAAGCAACCATCCCGCCGGTTACATGGTGGCTCAGGCCTGGCAGGTCAGCCGAATCATGGACCTTCTGCAGCAGAATCCCGAAATTATCGATCCGGATCGCGTCGGCACTAACGGCTGTTCCCGTAACGCGAAGGGAGCCTTTGTCGGCGGCTTGTTAGACAACCGCATCGCGCTTACCCTTCCGGAGGAGTCGGGCATCGGAGGCACAGTGGGTCTTCGGCTGAAGCAGTACCTGGATCCCGGTGAAAGCGAGTCGCCCTATGCGGCCATCAGCTATGTACGTTGGCTGTCGGATGTGGCGCTTGGCCCCTTCACTTCGGGCCACTCCGAAAGTGCAGACAACACGGAGCGCTTGCCGGTCGACATGCACGAGGCGATGGCTTTAATTGCCCCGCGTGCCATCTACATCATGGACAACCCCTCGATCCTGGATCCCAAATCAGCCTATGTGACGGCCATGGCTGGCCAGGCGATCTTCAAAGCCCTCGGTGTGGGCGACCGTTTCACCTACCAGGGAGCCTCGGGAGGTCACTGCCAGTGGCGTACTCAGTATGAAGCTTCGCTGAATGCCACGATTGAGAGATTCCTGAAGGGCAAGGAGTCCACCACGACGGGGAACTTTACCACCGACCTTGGCGGCAAGCCCAACGTTGCTCAGTACTACAACTGGGACGCTACCGAGTTGCCCGGCAAGCTGTAAGCCGAATCGGAATACATCTTTTCCGATCGAGACCCCTTGCTCCCGTCTCGGAGAGGGAGAAGGGGGATTTCTATTTTCATGCTTGAGGGAATCAATGCCGATGAATATTTGACTTTTCCGGAGGAGGGAGTGTTTGAAAAAGAAAACACGGAAAGCAACTATTTCCCCTCTCGATTGTGTAAAAGAATAATTCAGGCATTTTTCGTACACCATTGGGGAACGAAATTTAAGATATTAATTCAAAAAAAAAGTAATAATTTCAGATAATTGAATAAATTAAAGTCTATCAGTTTTCTGAATGATTGTTCAATCAGTGTGCGAATATATGGAGACGTGCAGCGTCGACCAGTTTTTGGTGTGTACTATAATTACAAAAAAATGTTTTGTTTTGAATAAGTTAAGGAGTAGGCATGTGTTTGAGAACCGGGATGGTACAGCAATTTTTTCAAAAGACAAAATGTGCTGTTATATTGAAAGTGACTTTTGCGATTGTCCTTACCTGTGTGCAGGTCTATGCACAAACATATCCGTTTCAGAATACATCTTTACCAATTGAAGAACGGGTCGATAATATCGTATCA
>JAFGHA010000173.1 GCA_016930275.1 Chitinispirillaceae bacterium | reverse complement strand
ATCTATTATACAACTCCAGTTGTATAATAGATCCCCTATACACACATTATACGCAAAATTTCACCTCAGACAACTGCATACAATATTCCCTACCGATCCCCGGGTGTATACACGGATCCGCTCATCATGTACGGACACCGGTACCGTTCAGCATTACATTCGGAAACTGTCCTGAAAGGAAAATCATGGTGAGAGGCCATACTGTTCCAGTCGGTCGGGGAAACGGAAATACCAAACAGGTTAAGGAACAGTTATTAATATAATTGTGGTCAGGTATCCGGAAAAGAAACTATACCGGAAATTCCCTACAGCCGCCGGCAGTGTTCATTCCCGGTAACATCATCCTCCCCTGCTCCGGGGTTTCAGCCTTCCCTGTTCCATTATATATACGCAGTAATGGTACCACCCCCGTTACGACACTCCCCAACCCCGGACAAATACCCGTCTAGCCACGTTTCGAACCCATCCGGACGCCAAAAATGCAAATCTGACCGCTTTCCCCCCAATCCGGACGCTAAAAATCCTGATCCGGACACGTTTTGCCCCGTCTGGACGCTTGCTATTCAAATCTGACTGCGTTTTCTCATCATCTGACTGCAGAAAATATCAATCTGACCACAAAACGCAGCATCCGGCCGCAAAAATTAAACATTTTTCCGGGTTTTAACCCTGTCCAGCCACTCTACGTGGATACCCGACCGCTAGTACTATCCATCCGGCTGTAGGTACCACCATCAACGCCTAAAAAGAGTCGCACGAAACCAACGAACAGTCGCATTTTTGCGACTCGCAACACAACAGTCGCAAAAATGCGACTGTCCTACCCCTCTAAATTCGCTGGAATCGCCGTTTTAAGTTGGCACGGTTCTTGAATTATCGCTATGCCGTAACCGTTTCCGGAAAACCGTTTACAATAAGTATCAACAAAAACATTTTATCAACACTTATTATTTAGAAAGAGCAGGTTCATTATGAGTAAGTCTACTACTACTACCGACACCACCGTTCTTACCAACGATTCCAACAAGGCCGAATACGAAGCACAGCTTCCCGAAATCCTCAAACAGGAAATGGGGGCCACTGCGGTGTGCGGCAACATGCCGATAATCATGATCGACAATGGAGAACGACTCTACAACCGTGCGGTGAAAGACAAGGCTGCGCTCCTTGCTGCAGGCCTTGCAGAGGAAACCCTGGTAAACTTGAAAGAGGCCGCAGGTGCATGCCGCTATGCGATATCGGAACTTATCGTGGCAATGGAACATACCGGCAAATGGCAAAAAGAATCACCCCAGGGATACCAGAGGTGTGATACGATCAAATATGCATTGCTCTATGCACTGCGTGCCCACCCGGAACTGCTGAAAATTGTCCGTGAAATGTCAAAAGGTACTTCGAACCGTGCCATGGTGCAGAATCTGCAGGACTACAGCACCTTCGGCAACGCGCACAGGGATCTTCTCGAACAGATCAAATTCGATATGTCGCTGCTCGACGAGGCCGCGAAACTCTCCGCATATCTGGGTAACCTCCTCGGTTCAACCGAAATCGATGCGGCTGTAGAGGCCCGGATCATCAGGGATAAATCGTATTACTACCTGAAGAAACTGGTCAAGGAAGTTCGCGCCTGCGGGCAGTACGTATTCCGCAACGACAAGGCGCAACTCGAAGAGTATTCAGGTCCGCTATTTCCTAAAAAAGCCGCACGCCGGAAAAAAGAGGAAACCGTTGCGACGGAGGAATCGGCGCTTTCGCAGGCGGCATGATGAGTGCGTTGCACCGTAAGGTGTTTTGGGAAGAAAGAGATGAGTGAGTTTCATCTCTTTCTTTTTTTTTGCCTTTCCCGAAGAGAGAGGCGTTCATACCGTTATCAAGGTATTTCTCCCCCCCCCCGCACCGGTTTTCAGAAGACAGCAAAGGCTCTTGTTCCGGCTTCCGGGGCGAGCTCCACTGATATCGCAAGAGCACTCTATTTCTCCGCCACTGCCGTGGCTGTCAAATTTACCGTAACCTGAAAGAGTAAATAAAGAAAGAATGTAGATCTTTTCCTCTTCCTTCCCCCCACTTCACAACCGGCTCCGGCAATGGTCTCTGTAAAGAAAATAAAAACCATCTAACAGATCAATTAAATTGTCCTGATTACTTCGAGGGAACGGTAGTGACACCGCTATCGCGCTACTGTATTTGCGCCGGAAATGCGCCGCACGCCAGATCGAATGGTTAGCCGTCAACCAATTGTTGACGTGATACTATTACCCACACAAAAAAAATGCACCGAACCCAAGGGGCGACTGCGGCTCGCACGGCGTGCTTTTTAGCGCGCGGAGTGCAGAGGTTCCCGCGCAAAGGAACCTCTGCCCGGGTGTGGTGGCGGCCCACCACTCCTGAGTACTTTGAGAAAAGTGCTTTGTTTCTGCAGTTATCCAAAATCAATATGCACAGGAGCAGGCGCTCGCCACTGCCGTGGTTCTCGTAATCTGAAAATGCGAACAAGGAAGAAATATAGCGGTCAATAAGAGCGAATTACCCCATCATATCCTTCACCGTCACCTCGGGATGGTGATACCGGATCCTCCCCACTGTATTCTTCCGGTACTCGATCGCTTCGTGCGGACACCATTGCAGACAGGCGAAGCACTGTTCACAACGGTGTTGCCACACCGGTTTCCCGTCGGTCATGACGATATTGTCAACGGGACATATCTTTGAACAGATACCGCACCCGTTGCACGTTCCGGTACTGTTGAATGACCGGTCGAGTTTACTGATGAAACGGAATCCGGTATCCATGAAAAGCTGGTTTACCCGGTCCGGCAGAATATTGAAGGGAAACGGAGCTGCGGAGCCGGTTGCCTTCAACTCTTTTTCATTGTCCAGATGAGTGTTCCGGGCGGTTACCGTTTCGACGATACCGTCAAGCCGCTGTTCCATCGTCGATTGAATTTCCTGCCGTTTCCCGATCGGTTGGGGGTTGCTCCAGACGATATAATTATCGGGCATGATGACACTGAAACAGGCATCGAGCCGTATACCGTTCGCGGAGACAATGTTTCGGATGCGTCTCGATGTTTTCCCCGACTCCCCCGCCATCGTCATGACTATATAGAGATAGTCGCACGATTTGATTTTCCCCATGAATTCATACACGATTTTCGGAGCGTTGAACATATACACCGGAAATACGACACCGATCATTCCACCCGGAACCGCCGTTTCACGAACCGCCTTTTTTACGGGAATCAGTTCCGCACCGGCTTTCCGACTCAGTCGCCGCGCGACGGCCAGTGAATTTCCGGTTCCGGTGAAATAGTAGACACAGTGTTCCATACGTACCCCCCTGAAGTCTCTCAAATAAAGTGAATCCCGGACAAAAATTCGTGCCGATTATTATGAGCACCCTATTCCCTATTCCCTATTCCCTATTCCCTATTCCCTATTCCCTATTCCCTATTCCCTATTCCCTATTCCCTATTGCCTATTGCCTATTGCCTATTGCCTATTGCCTATTGCCTATTGACTATTGACTAACCCCTATTGCCTCTCATTCATCATATCCCTTGAACCGTTTGTCCCAGTTCCTGAACCGTTTTTTACAGTAGGCAATAAGCGTTTGAGGATCACCGAAGTACAGGTCGGCATTTTCATGCAGCGGATCGTCGTATTCACATATCTCTTCGGGGTGTACCCGGCAGGCGATGGGACGCTGCGGATAAATCGTGCATCTGCCGTCCGGACCAAGATTCATGCATTTGTTGTAGATCAGCAGACTCCAGCCGTCGCTATCCTTGAGCGCCCTGACATTTTCATGGTAGAGCTGCCAGATGAGATTGTCGAAATCGAGCATCGACCGCGGAGCGGTGATCGAAGCGGTGATATAGCGGCAGCAGGCACCGAGACAATGGCTGCATTTTTGTGCGACAGAATCTAACGAACGTTTTTTGGGCATGTTTTTTCCCTTACGGTAGATAGTACCATGGTTTTCGCTTTCATTTGTTCACCGCCTTTCCCTCGATCCCGTTACCGATTTAAAACGGTTCGGATACTTTACGGCTATTCCAGTTCCTGTCTGAATGCGGTGAATTCCTCCCGCAGCGCCTGTAGTTCTTCTCTGAGAGTCAGCACCTCCATCTCGAGGGTGACGATACGCTCGGTAAGCCCTGAGCGAGCAGGCGATGATACTGCGGTAGTTTCGCTCAGCGTGTCTCCGGATTCTGCGGCATACTGCTCGGCCCATTCATTTCCGCACAACAGATGCACGAACCGCGGCTCCTTCTGCCCCGGCTGACGGGGAAGCTCCATGACGAACGGCCCTTTTTCATGGGTCATCAATGACCGTACGACCTTGTCGACGGTTTCAAGTGATTCAAAACTGCAGAGTCGCTCGGAACGGATCTTGATTTCACCAACCGTCTGTGGCCCCCTGAGCAGTAGAACACAGAGTGCGCCGAGTTCCTGCTCTGAAAACGGAATGAAACTCCTGATGTTGTGCTCGTATTTGTGTACACGCGCCCCGGCCACCGATCGCTGCCAGACGAGTCGCTTCTCCCGAAGGCCATCCAGCGTAACCGAGACCTCCTCTTCGGAGAGTTGCATCACCGGTTCCCGGTTCGACTTCTGATTGCAGGCATTGACCAGTGCATTGAGGGAAAGGGGGTAATAATCGGGGGTGGTCACCTCTTTTTCGATCAGCGCACCAAGAACGCGCACCGCCGCCGGATCCAGTATAAAATCCATTACAACCTCCTCAGCTGCATAAGTAATGTCGAAAGATACCATCTGCAGACGGTTCCGACAAATACCACATTTTTCTTCTTCTCATTCTCCGTATATAACAGTATTATTCAATTAATTATCCTTTTTCACGCAGAGTGGAAATCCGGATGTTCTCCCACACTAACAAGGAGTTCATATGACTGTCCGAACCACGACCCTGTGCATACTGGCAGCTTCAATCGTGATGGTTCAGGCGCAACCGCCGGCCCCTGCCAAAATGCCACTGCCCCCACCACCGCCCCCAGCCCAAAAAACAACCGTTAAAAAGACCGCCCCGGTACCAAAAACGGCTCCTCCGTCAGGAATGATTGTCAGCCGTGCCAGTATCGCCCTCGATGTGGTCGATCGTGAACCGAAAGATACCGGTTCGGTCTTTCCGCCGCAAGTCAAACGGCTGTACTGTTTCACGGAGATAAAAAACGGAGCGGGAGAAGAGATTCAGCACCGATGGTACTGGAATGACGATCTGATCAATACGGTTCCGCTGGGTATCAGCTCGGACCGGCACCGTACCTACAGTGCAAAAACGATCGTTCCGGGAATGACTGGAGAGTGGGTGGTCTCAATCGTCAGGACCACCAACGAGGAAGTGTTGAAGACGGTCCATTTTCAGGTGAAATGAGGGCAGTATTCTAAATAGTATCTGTTCCGAACAAGGTACTTTTCAGGTCTTTGATCAGGACGCCCCTTAAAAATTGAAGGCAGAAAGCGCGCAACCACACCTGGTCACCATTTCGCATTGTACTCAGGAGTGGTGGGCCGCCACCACACCCGGGCAGAGGTTCCTTTGCGCGGAAACCTCTGCACTCCGCGCGCTAAAAAGCCCGCCGTGCGAGCCGCAGTCGCCCCTTGGGTGCGGGGCATTTTTTGGGTGCGGGTAATAGTATCACGTCAACAGTTGGGTGGAGGCGAACCAGTCGACCTGGCGTGCGGCGCGTATCCGGCGCAAAGACAGTAGCACTATAGCGGTGTCACTACCGTTCCCTCGAAGTTATCAGGACAAATAAATTGATCTGATAGATTGCCTTTTTCCTCTTTACGGAATCCATATCCCGGTTTCATTCCAGATGATCTGATGGAACGGACGTGACACCAGAAAAGGAGTCTGTCTTCTGGCCGCGATAGCGCTGCACGCCAACGGTTGTTTTACAGAAAAAGATCCTTCGAGCAATAACACTCCGAATACGATACTCCTCCCGGTCCGACGGGGCGTCTGCAGCTCGCTGCGGCGCTGAAAAAAGGCCCGGGTTCCAAGGGTGGTGGCCAGACCACCCTTGGCCGGGGGCGGGGCGGAGCGCCCGCCTCCCGTGTAAACCGTATGCGGAGCAGTGGAGAATGGTATGAGGATTAACTGCGTGTCCAATTTTTCGGCACTTGATCAAAAGTCATAATCCATAAAAGTCCCCCAGGGGGTGCTCCTGCAGGTAGCCTAAAAGGTGTCTTTAACTATACAGATACGAATCCCCTATTCCCTGATATTCAGAAACAGACTTCCCTTGGCAAGCAATACCGCCTGAAGCGCCCGGTCGGTGAGACGCACGTCGCCGATTGCCAGCGAATCGATAAAGCCGTTGACATAGACATTCTTCGTCAACCTGGAGTTGCAGAGCATTTTCTGTACCATCAATTGCGACTCCAGCAGTTTTTCCCTCAAAGGAAACCGCAGGTACGGTTTGACCTTGTCGATGATGACACCGTGAAAAAGCCAGTCGGCGGTATTGTGCAGCGCGTTTCTGGTGGCGACATCGAATTCAAGATCTTCGATGGAGATAATGGAAGCAGCGGTATCAAACACGGCCCGTCCGATAACATACACCTTGCCTTTGAATGATCCGGTAAAATCGAGACTGACCACCGCGTACCCTTCGAGTCCGTATATTTCAACATCCTGAATGATTACTTCACGCATTCCCGCCTTGAAGCTGCGCCCCTGAAGATACCCCCGCATCATTTCCGAAGCATTCCCGTAGGTTATTTCACTGTAGAGGTTGAGAACGAACGAGGAATCGATGCTGCCCGGTATAACGAATTCGGGCAGTGAATCAACCCGTTGCACCTCCGGTACATCGCCGAAAAACGTTTCGGCCACTGTGGCGATACCCACCGAACTGCGTATCATACTGCCGTCACCCGTCAGTTGCGTCATCGACACCGACCTGGGGGAAAGACGCAACCAGAGCGGCGGTTCATCCGCAAGACGGATCGGCTTCTGAATCTGTGCCCACAGCGGATGAAGCAGTTTTTTAATGTCAAGGGATGAATTGACCCCTTTATCCACCAGTTCACCGAATTTTTTATGCTGACGGTTGAGGATGAAGTCGGCAAGCGGTTTGACCGGTATCGTGATGAATCGTACCTTGACGACCGGATCGGTAGTCCATTCGTAACCGTCGGATTCGGTCATGGTAACGACCTTCCAGTCGTTTTTTACAAACAGACGGGAGCGGAATTTCAGAACGATCCCCGCTTCGACCTCCTGGTATTCGGTATGCGACAGCCCGAGTGCGCCGACAGTGAATGAAAACTGCATCCATATTTTAATGGGTACCCGATACTGCAGTTCATCTCCCGTGAGTGAGAGTCGCAGTGAATCGCCTTTCCATACTTTCACCTTGACGTTTTTCATGGCGCCGAGAGTGATGGTATCCGACTCGAAGAGCAGAGGAGGAAGCTGTTCGTTGATCATCTGTTCAAGTGCGGGAGTACGGACCTCAACAGGTACATTGATGATCGAGGGCACCGGATTGAATTCCTGAACCTTGGCGATACCATCGGGAAGAACCGGACCGGTGGTGACCGCCGGGGGAGTACAGCCGAAAAAAGCCGTCAGAACACCTGACACGACAAGCACGATTCGGATTCTATTCATTGCCGACTCCACGGAAAGGTGAGGAAAACCGTATCGGACGATGCAGGGAAAATCAAAATATAGTATGCAAACCTTCCGGCCGCTACCATTGATTCCAGTGCATTCCGTATTTTTACGGAAATAATATTGTACCATTCCCGCCGTATAAGTATTTACCCTTCCGGGTACGGGGTACTATTTTTCATTCATGATTTTTTACAGGGATACGGCAGCGATACGCTGTCGATACTGAATGCCGAACCGTATTTCTTTTCCGTCTGCATTTCACCTTTCTCCGGCTTAGTTCCGTTTACGGGAAAGGGAAATGAAATCAGCCGTTCCACAGCCGGATTCCTTTACGCAAACAAGGATCGCACGATATGAACAGTTCCGCCATCGTCGACTTTCTTCTCGGCCATACCGCACTGTTTTCCGGATTTCCCCGCGACAAACTTGCCGGACTCATCGAGGATTCCCGTCTTGACACCTTCGAACCCAACGAAGCGGTTATCGAATTCGGTGAAGAAAACCGTTTTTTCGTGGTGCTGATCGAAGGTGAGGCGGAAGTCGCCGTCACCGACGACCGCGGCGACAAGCACCGGCTCGCGCTCCTCAAATCGGGCGATTATTTCGGTGAGATATCACTGATGACGGGCGACCGTACCATCGCCGATGTCATCGGCGTTTCGAGATGCAAAGCCCTGTTCATCCCCGACCATATCTTCACCTCGGTGATCACCACCCATCCGCCGGCACTGCGTGAACTCAGCCGGGCGATTACCGCCAAAACTACCGACTGGACGAATCGCGAACTGCGTGCCGCGGCCGAACAGCAAAGCAGCGATCCGTACGGTTTCAGACTGCACACCGACAAACCGGTCAAACTGCTCGTTATCAATTGCGGTTCCTCCTCGCTCAAGTACTCCCTGTTCGACACTGCCGACGACTCGGTTATCGCTTCGGGCATCATCGAAAACATCGGCATTGAAGGCGGCACCCACCGTTGCACCGTCAACGGAGAAGCGCTGCAGCATCCCTGCCCGGTATCGACCTTCGACGGGGCGATCGACGAGATGCTCACGCTGCTTACCGGACGCGAACACGGCTGTATCCACGCACGGGAGGAGATCTGCTGCATCGGGCACCGGGTGGTGCACGGCAGCGACCGGTACAGCGGTTCGGTAGTGCTCCATGACGATATCATCAGCGGCATCGAAGCGGTATCGCATCTTGCTCCGTTGCACAATCCGAAAAACCTGCAGGGCATCCGTGCCGCGCGGAAGGCGTTTCCGACAGCGCATCATGTCGCGGTATTCGACACCGCCTTTCATCACACGCTTCCCCCCTACGCCTACCTTTACGGGGTACCCTATGAACTGTACACCTCGAATAACGTCCGGCGGTACGGTTTCCACGGCACTTCACACAGTTACGTTGGCTTGCGCGCCGCGCAATTTCTCAGAAAACCCTTCAACAGTCTCGAACTGATCAGTTGTCATCTCGGCAACGGCGCCTCGATGTGCGCCATCGACCACGGCCGTTCGGTCGACACGACCATGGGATTCACCCCGGCGTCCGGACTGATCATGGGAACCCGGAGCGGCGATATCGATCCGGGTATCATCACCTACCTGCAGAAACAGCTCGGCTACTCTCCCGACGATTGCGACCGGCTCATCAACCGCGAGAGCGGCCTGCTCGGCCTGTCGGGGATCTCCTCCGATATGCGGACCGTCGAAACAGCGGCGGAAAAAGGTGATCACCGAGCGCTGCTGGCGATTAAATGCTTCGGCTACCGGGTGCGTAAACAGATCGGCGCCTACGTTGCGGCAATGCAGGGGCTCGACGCGGTCATCTTCACCGGCGGGATCGGCCAGAACAGCGCGAGTGCCCGTACGTTCAGTTGCCAGGGGCTCTCCTGCATGGGTATCAGTATTGACGAAAAGAAAAACCGCACCGTGGACTGTTCAGTGGAACCATGCGATATCGCCACCGACGACTCCCCCGTCCGGATACTGGTTATCCGCACCGACGAGGAACGGATGATCGCCCGAGAAACCCTGCGCGCACTGCGCAAGGAACAGATCGCGACCGTCATTTCCGGAAGCCCGAAAATTCCCATTCCGATCGAAGTATCCGCGCACCATGTTCATCTGACCACCTCGCACATCGAAGCACTGTTCGGACCGGGTCATACCCTCACGCCGCAGAGCGATCTCTCGCAGCCGGAACAATTCGCCAGTGTCGAACAGGTGACCCTCGTCGGTCCGAAAGGAACGGTGGAACGGGTGCGCGTGCTTGGTCCCGCGCGTAAAGAGTCGCAGGTGGAAATTTCGATGACCGAACAGTTCAAACTGGGCATCCACCCTCCCATTCGGGAATCCGGCGACCTCAAGGATACCCCCGGCATCACCCTCAGAGGCCCGGCCGGAGAGGTGGCGCTCGACCACGGGGTCATCTGCGCGATGCGGCATATTCATATGTCGCCGATGGATGCGCTCAATTGCGGGGTGCGGGATAAATACCTCGTGCGCGTGCGGGTGGAAGGCGACCGCGAACTGGTGTTCGGCGACGTGCTGATCCGGGTCAGCCCGAACTACCGGCTGGCAATGCATATCGATACCGACGAAGCGAATGCCGCGCATATCACGACGGGAGTGCAGGGGGTGATCGAGGAGATACAGCAGCAGGGATGAACAGAACGCCCCGCCCACCGGCCGGTCACCGGATACCGGTTGCTTCGGGTCGCTTTCAGCCTTCCCCCGTCGCGGTTATCCGCATGGTCGGTCCGCAACCAAGTATTTTCTCACTGGAGACCCGTAACCGAAGGACCGTCCAGTGATCACCGTAACCGATCTCTCCAAATCCTTTTACATCCACCGTAAGGAGCCGGGCTTCGTCAATTCGGTCAAGTCGCTCTTCGTCCGGAAAAAAACCGCGATACGGGCACTCGACGACGTCAGTCTCTCCATAGGCGAAGGAGAGATCGTCGGGCTCATCGGTGCCAATGGCGCGGGGAAGACCACGCTGGTGAAGATTCTTTCCGGCATCATCCATCCCGACGGCGGATCGGTCAGAGTTCTGGGAAGTAATCCCTGGCAGCGGAAAAACAGTTTCAGAAGCGCGATCTCACTTATCATGGGACAGAAAGCGCAGCTCTGGTGGGATCTTCCCGCCGCCGACTGTTTTCTGCTCCTGCGCGAAATCTACCGGATTCCCGACAAGGAGTACCGGGAACGGCTCGATTTTCTCGCGTCAACACTCGCCGTCACCGGACAGCTCACGACGCAGATACGCCGGCTCAGCCTCGGCGAGCGGATGAAAATGGAACTGATCGCCGCGCTGCTGCACAACCCGAAAGTGGTTTTTCTCGACGAGCCGACCATCGGGCTTGATCTTACCGCGCAGAAAGCGATCCGGTCGTTCATACTCTCGTATCGCGACAAGCACCATCCCGCGATGATCATCACCTCCCATTACATGGAGGATATCAAATCGCTCTGCAAACGGATAATAATTCTCCGCAAAGGAGCAGTAGTATACGACGGGGAACTCGCCCACATCGTTTCAGATCATGCTCCCCGGAAAATCATAACGGTCCGGCTCGACGAAACCGACGGGATGGCGGATCTATCGCATTCATTGCCGGAACATCTTGGAACGTTTACCCGACAAGTGGAAAAAACACTGGAATTCAGCGTTCCGCGTACACTGGCGGCCGAAGCTGCAAGTCATCTGCTCAGAACACTGCCGGTGGAAGACCTCACCATCAACGAACCGGACATCGGTATCGTCATCGAATCGATCATGCGGGACGGATAAGCGAATGAACCTCAGACTGACACTGCAGCTTTTCACCATGGAAATCCGCAAGGCGTTCGCTTACCGCACCGATTTCTGGCTTTCGTTCGTGGTAAGCACCTTCGCCCAGTTTACGGTCGCGTGGTTTCTCTGGAAATCGATTTTCACATATACCGGCAAAGGCATCATCGGGACCTATTCATTTTCATCACTCATGTTTTACTACCTGCTCGCACCGGTTATCAGCAGAACGGTCTTCAGCGGGAATTTCGGAGATATCGCCGGTGAGATTTATCAGGGGACACTCACCCGGTACCTCATTTATCCGGTCTCTTTTTTCCGTTACAAACTCACGGTGCACTGCGCCAATGCGGCGATTCTTCTTTCGCAACTGCTGCTGATCATCGGGGTGGTCGTGCTGTTCGTCCCCTCGTTCGCCGCGGAATACAGTATTTCCCTGCCGCATATCATTCAGGGGGTCGCCACCACCCTTGCCGCGGCGGTACTCTATTTCATATTCACCTCGTGGCTGCAGCTGGTGGCATTCTGGGCCGATCAGGTCTGGAGTCTCACGGCGATCGTGCGGTTCATCATAAGCCTGCTCGGCGGAAGTCTCATTCCCGTCGCGATGTTTCCCGAAGCGATGCAGCCGGTTCTGAAAGTGATGCCGTTCGCATTCTTCGCCCATTTCCCCTTGCAGTGTTTTCTGGGAAACGTGCCGTTGCCGCAATGGATTCAGGGAATGGGTATCATGACGCTATGGGGTGTATGCTTCGGGACGGTGTACGCGTTTGTCTGGCACCGGGGAAACCTCAGTTATACCGGAGTGGGGATATAAATGATCAGATATCTGCGACTGTTCGCCTACTTCCTCCGGTTTTCCTTCAGCAAGGCGCTGCAGTTCCGTCTCGACTTCTTCTTCAGAATCGTGATGGATATCATTTTCTACGTGGTCAACATTCTCTTTTACGACGTGATCTACACGCATACCGATCTGATCGGCGGCTGGTCAAGAGAACAGATGATGGTATTCGTGGGGGCGTTCCTGCTCGTTGACGCCCTCAACATGACGCTTTTCGCCGACAACCTGTCGAACATCTCGTTCTTCGTCAATCGCGGCGATCTCGATTATTACCTTATCCGACCGGTTTCCTCGCTGTTTTTTCTGAGCCTGCGGGAGTTCGCGGCAAGTTCGTTTTTCAATCTTCTCATGGCGGGCGGTATCCTGACCGTCGCGCTTATCAGATACAGCGGTCCCACACCACCGCAACTGATTCTGTTGTTTCTGCTCCTTATCTGCAACGGTGCCTATCTCCGGTATCTGGTACGCATGCTGACCATTATACCGGTGTTCTGGCTGCACGCCAATCTCGGACTGCAGATGGTATTCTTTCACCTCGTGCGGTTTCTTGAACGACCCGATACCATTTTCACCGGATGGGTACGGGTGATTCTCACGACCGCACTCCCCTTCGGGCTCATGGTCTCGTTTCCCGCCCGGATACTCTTCGGAGGTGCACCATGGAAACTACTGCTGCACATCGCGACAGTTACCGTCATTCTTTCCGGGACGGTGTTTCTGTTCTGGAGACGAGGGTTGCGGGCGTACAGCAGTGCATCGTCGTAAAAGAGAAACAGAAAGTATATTAACGAACAAGAGCCTTCAGCCACTGTACGAAACACGAGCATTCCATCTTAAAAAGCATCCAACAACGACCGGAAAACCTACATGACGCAGGAAAACAGCAAATATACCGCATTTATCTCCTACTCCCATCGTGACACAAGCCCATTTTCTACACCATTAAGAAAAAACATCTTTAAAATCAGCGAGTTACGGACATGGTTCGGGTGTAGTGGACATAACTTTT
>JAFGHA010000172.1 GCA_016930275.1 Chitinispirillaceae bacterium | reverse complement strand
GCGGCCAAAAGGCAGGCTCCGTTTCTTCCGTCACTTCTGTTCCATCAGATTATTTGGAATGAAACCGGGATATGGATTCCGTGAAGAGAAAAAAAACTACCTATCAGTTCAATTTATTTGTCCTGATAATCCCGAAAGGAACGAACGTGACATAGACATGCAATTATTCCTCCGCCGAGTTAGCGCCGCACGCCAGGTCGGATGGTAAGCCACCAGCCATCCGTTCACGAAACAACGCTACCCGTTCCTAACAAAATCCCCCGACCACAAGGGGCGACTGCGGATCGCGCGGCGGTTGTTTAGCGCGCGGAGTGCAGAGGTTTCCGCGCAAAGGAACCTCTGCCCGGGTGTGGTGGCGGCCCACCACTCCTGAGTACAATGAGAAAAGTTGAAATGGTGTGGGGGTTAACTTGGTGTCTACTAAATCGGTACCACTTCACCGGAGCCGGAGGAGTTGTAACTACTGAAACGCAGGTCTCAACTATTCCCGGTGACTTCGAGAGCTTCAGCCACCGGGAATCTCTCCGTACCCCCGCCAAGGTTCCCACGCCCGGATTAGCACTGTAACCGTGTATTATGCTATTTTATATAGTATCCGTTCAGAATAAGGCAACTTTTCGGGCCTTCGATCAGGACGCCCCCCAAATCCCCCGCAGGGGGACTTGTAAGGTGTTGCTTTTAACAAAACGATAATCCAAGTAAGTCCCCCTGCGGGGGATTTAGGGGGCGTAAATGTTAATTCTGAACAGGAACTATATAGATTAAAGACTAAACAAGTCATCGCGGATTCGAGTATCGGCATTATGAAAACCCCTCCAGATTCGACCGTTACCCCCAAGAATACCGGCGGCAAAGCACCGATGCGTGA
Source organism: Chitinispirillaceae bacterium (assembly GCA_016930275.1). Taxonomy (GTDB): domain Bacteria; phylum Fibrobacterota; class Chitinivibrionia; order Chitinivibrionales; family Chitinispirillaceae; genus JAFGNB01. The sequence continues at coordinate 8,423 of JAFGHA010000172.1, read as the reverse complement.
GATGCTGCCGCAGGAGGGAGACCTACTCGGCCACTGCCGGATAATGGAACTGATTGCCGCGGGTGGTATGGCGAACGTCTACAAGGTATGGCATGAGCAGCTTGAGGTCGTCAGGGCACTGAAGATTCTCAAACCGGGATTCAGCGAGGAATCGCGGGGCCGTCTCGAAACCGAAGCGAAAATTTCCGCGAACCTTCGGCATGCCAACATTGTCGAGATTTACGGCATGGGATACTGGAACGATATTCCCTACATAGAAATGGAATACGTCGAAGGCCCCTCACTCAAGGAGCTGCTCGAGAAAAACACGCGGCTGCCGGTTCAGTTCTCTCTCTCGGTTGTCCATTCCGTCTGTACCGCTCTCAAGTTCGCCTACAATCAGGACATGACCCTCTACGGGAGAATCTACGACCGCCTGATCCATCGTGACATCAAACCGGCAAACATCCTGCTCTCCTCGCGCGGCGTGGTGAAACTCGCCGATTTCGGTATTGCCCGACCGAGTGAAGCGAGCATTCATACCGTCGGCTCGAAGGTGATGGGTACCTTCGCCTATCTGAGTCCGGAACAGCTCAACGGAGAAAAGCTCGATCAGCGATCGGATGTCTATTCGCTCGGTACGGTGCTCTACGAAATGCTCACCGGCTCCAAGACATTTCCGCAGAAACTCCTTGCCGAACTGGTGCAGCGGAAATCGAGAGGGCAGTTCATTCCGGTCGGCGCCATGGGAGTGAATCTCTCCCGTCAACTCTGCAGCGCGGTCGAGAAGAGTCTGGCTCTTGACAGAAATAAGCGTTTTTGTGACGCCGGTGAATTCGATCTGGAACTCACGGCGGCACTGAGAAAGATCTCGTCAAAAACACCCGACGACATTATCCGTGTCTATCTGAAGAATCCCTGGTCTCCGGGAGTGCAACGCAAACGTACCGTACCGTTCAGACCGATTCTGATCAGCACCGGTGTAATACTGGCAATCACGATCGTGGTGATCGCCGTCCTGCGTCTCCCCCCCCTCGTGACCGGACAGGTCAACGAATGGAAGCGACGTCTTCTCAGCGTCGCTGTTGCTCCCCCTCCGGCGGTGCCGCCCCAGCCGGCTGCTGCGCCTGCTCCGCAGAAGGTGGCAGCGGCTCCGTCGACACCGTCGGTCACCGTACCCCGGACTCCTCACAAACCGGTACCGGTCGATCCACTCACTGCAGGCTTGAAAGCTTTTTCCTCCGGAGACTTTACCACGGCAATAGCGAAACTCGAATCGGTGGATCCCGATCAGCTGCAGTCTCCCCTGCAACGCACACAGCGTACCATTCGACTACTGCAGTCGTATATCGGGGCAGGACGCATCGATGACGCGTATTCCTTTTCAACGGCAACCGAAATCAATGACGGTCTTTTTTACCTTCTCCGAAGCAAAGCGGCACAACGTAAGAATCATCTCGAAAGGGCTCTTGCCGACGCACGAACCGCCTCCACGACGCCATCACAACTGGATAGATCGGTGCGGCAGAAAGCGCAGTTTCAGATCGCCTCGCTGCTGCATGAACGCTACCTCGCCAAACCGAACCGGACCAACACCCAACTCACCCGCGATGAATGGGAAACCTACCTTGCAGCGTACTGTACGGAAAGTGTCGCAACAAAGGAGTGTTCCGAAGCGCGCGAAAAGCTTTCGTCACTGGAACAATAGTTCACTCCCCGCTCACCCTGATCCCGCCCAGCGGGACGAAGGGTGTAGCGGAGCGGAAAATGATTTCAGAATAAGCACAGCTCACCTTGAGCATACGGTAAATAGTGCCTCGAAATACCTGAGCAGTTACAAAAATAGTGGATGTGACATAGTATCAGTATCTTGAACTATTCACCCGTTCGATGGTACCATTAAGGGAATGGAACGATCGATACAACCGTGATTTCGGCATGATCCGGGATACACCGAAAGTTGTCAAGAAATACCGTATAACACTGAAAAATCAAAAGATAGGCATAGCGCCCCCACAAACCGTAAACTATCTTTTAAAACCGGAACACGACGGTCGGGGCCCTTACCCATAAACGCCAACGTCTGAAATTCTATGATTCTGCATAATTCACCATCCCGGCACCCGGTAGCACCGGAACTGTACTTTGATACTCTGGTAGTATCACAGGATCGGCAGCTGTTTTCACAATTCTGCTCCTTTCTCAGGGAATTCGAACCCGATCGTAAACCGTTTCTGGCCGACGATCCGGATACGTTTTCAGCGTTTGAGAGTAATTTTTCTCAGTGTGATGTGATGATTTGTGACATGCGGTCATCTTCATCATCCGTTGATCTGGGTGCATACGCGGTCGACTGCGTGCCGCTGGAAACACTGGCGGTCGGCCTGACCGGCGACCGTGATTGTCCGCAGGAAACACTCGGTCGAAAGCAGAACCTTCTGTTTTCCGGTATTATTGACAGCAGAAAAGGATGGCTTTCGAACTGGAATCAGATCACCGCCATCAAGCAGGCCTGGCACAATCCGCTCATGGTCTCCCGGATCGAGGAAGTTCCGGTCAGTGATGTTCTGCAGATGATCGCCTCGGGACGATGGAGCGTCGTCGTCCATATCTCCGGCTATGGAATGTCAAGCCTTCCGCTGCTTCCTCAGAAGGCCCACAAAGGATGCATTTCATTCTATCAGGGTGAGCCTCAGACGGCCTGGTCGTGGAACAGTGCCGGTATTCAGGCGATATTCGACCTGCTTTCGCTTAAAAAGGGAATTCTTCAGGTAGTCAAGAATCTCTGCACCCCCACGGTCAGAAATGTCTATCTCCAGACCGACGAAATCCTGCTCTCCCATGCGGTCGCTCTCGACGAATCGGTAATGACGTCACTCACCCCCCCCGTATCTCATGCGGCACCGCCGGCTGCCGTATCGTCTCCGTCGAAACCGCCCGGAGGCAAAGCGACCTGGTGGAGTGCCAACGGTGAACGACTCATCGCCACACTTTCCACGGAAGTTGCCGGATCGCTGCCGCTGAGAGTAATGAACAGCGAAAATATTCGCCGGATACTTCGCGACCAGCCCGATGCACAACAGCTGTTGCTGTACGGATCGGCCGATGCACTCGACCGGTTTTTCTCGCTCTGTTCGCGTGGATTCACCTCCGATACGATCTCCGGTAGCGGTCGCTTTCCGGTTATCCGGATCGGGCGTTCCGGAACACCCTGTCTGTATATCACCGGCAGTCCGTTTTCGGAGGATCTCACGTTCGGCGGAAAACCGCCGGCAGTTATCCTGACCCCGGAAGACGCGGATACCGGCAGCTGGGAAGTACTTGTCAAACGCGGACATTCCGTATTGCTTCCCGTCGGCGCCGATGCAGCAAAACTGCCGGATCTTCCCGAATCTCCATTGATACTGCCGCTACCCGACTGCGAGCAATCACGAGAGGGAATATCCGGCATGCTGCGTTCACTTCTCTCTTCCCTCATGACAATAGATTAAGGAGCAACCGTTGCCGTCATTCGAAGCGATGCTTAACCGGATGGCCGATGATTTACTGGCGAAAGGTGCCGGACTTCCCGAGCCCTTCGCCGGTATTCTGCGCAACGCGTATCCCGGGAAGCTGCTGAGCCTTTCACTCGAATCGGTACATGGACCACTGCTCGCCGCTCCTTCGGAATATTCCTCTCCCTCCGGGAACCGTCGCAACCTTCTTGCACTCCCCGCGCTGGTCGATGAGGGAAACAGTGAAAAACGCTTCTTTTTCGGCATGTCCGACCGGCGCTGGGAAGTACTCTCAGCCTTCACCATCGGCAACGAACCGTTCTTCACAAGGTTGACACTTGACATATCCGTTCCTTCAAGCATTCCGGTTCGTTCCGGACTCTTCAAGCTCGCCGATTATTTTACCGTGCAATGCAGAAAAATGCTGTACCGTTACATTGAAAACGTGCTCGGATCACCTCGTCCCGCTGCTCCGCATGCCGGTCAGTACACCTACGAGAAAAACATTCTTGAAAAACTGACGACATTCTCCGAGCAGGTACAGTGCGCCGTGCTGCTCGACGAGGACGGCTTCGTCATTCATACGGAAGGACCTGCAGGCTCCGTTGAGGAACTGGGCGGAGCACTGGCGCGTCTGTTCTATCGCAGCAACCATGAAATCGCCCGACTCGACTGTGCGGAATGCAGTGCGATAACGATTGACGATCACGAATACACCATACGAATCGGAAGACTTGCGGGTACCTCCCTTGCACTCGCGGTGTCGGCAAGCGGCCCGTACGCGCTGGCCGCTGCTCATTTTCTCCACGCCACCGGTTCGGAAACACTGGCGCACTACGCTGAGGAAACCGGACAGCTCTGGGGTGTTTCACTGGCGGAGATTCCGGAACCCGCACGTCGGCGTGAATCATGGTTCAGTCCGCCGGGCCTTATCCCGCACGGCAAGTTCGTCGGCAAAAAAGGTGGAAAATCATTTCATACCGTTAATTGTCAGATACTGTCGAAAACAGATACCGGACTACTCACCTGGTTTGACAGTCGCGGCGCGGCCATTCAGCAGGGATTGCGTCCGTGCGGAGCCTGTAACCCCTGAAAGAAATCATGAGCAATCAATTCGATTCATTGTGCGAAACACTCGTTACCGAAGCGGACAGCGTCGAAGCGGCGTTTACCCTCGGTTCGAATGGAATGGCGCGGACCTGGTATACCCGTCGTGATACCGGCATCGACGAAGTCGCCTCCATCGGCGCCGGTCTGCTCGGAATCGCCCGCGAACTGCATCTGTTCGACACGACTTCCGACGCATCGATGCTGTTCGAGACCGCTTTCGGTGCCATGTATGTACGTACGATCGACCGTGAAACGTTGCTCGTTCTCTGTCTTCTGGAAGGTTTTTCTTTCTTGACAATTAACCGTCTGTTACGGAAAGTATTACCCGGTACCGGATAATTCAACCTATCTTGCACTGTTCCGTTTCCCCGGCCCGTTCGGAGATGAAAGGACAATGAACAGGAGAACTGTATGACCAAATCACTCAAAGAAGCACTCGAGGATTTCCTGCGGATCGAAGGCGTCACCGCGGTGGCGATTGTCGGAAGAGACGGGTTCGTCATCGAAAGCGCGAGCCGTATCAAACTCGATCCTGATGCCCTCGGTGCGGTTGTCGCCAGTGCCATCGGCGCTTCGGAGATGATCGGAAAGGATTTCTCGATGGGAAAGCTCGAACAGTATCTGCTCGAATTCGCCACCGGAAAAGCGATTATCGCCGCCGCCGGCAACGATATTCTGGTATTGACTACCGACACCACGGCGGTTATCGGCAGCGTCCGGTATGCGGTTAAAAAGGGTATCGACGGACTCACGAAGTTATTATAAACTCAAACGTGACATCGCGGTCGGATACAGGTCTGCCGGGTGACACGGGTACGGGAGGAACGGTACGTGCCTCAGGGAATCACACCTTCACCGATTGATATCATTATAGAGCTGCGCGGTGTCGAAGGGGCATTTGAAATAAGTGAAGACGGATTCCTTCTGCGGGCGGTGCAGAGTTGTACCGATGATCCGGAGGCGGTTGCCGCCGCATTCGCCACCGCCATACGACTCTGGCGACAGATCGGAACACAGCTGCAGCTCGGCATGCTCCGCTGGATACTCATGGAATTTCTCGACGGGAAAATGCTTATTTCCTGTTTCAGAGGCCGTCTGATCGTTGTCTTCGGTTCACTGCATATGATTGACGGAGAGATACTCGCGAATATACAGCCGGAAGCCTGAACCCTGCATGCCCGAAACCTTTCGACCGCTTCCGTTTCATTTTTCTGTCGGCAAGGAGTAAACCACGCCATGGACACAACAATTGAGGCACTGCATAATGTCTCCTGCTTCGTAGGGGCACTCGCGAGCGCCTGCGAAAGAAATCTCGGTCAGGGCAGTCTTTCCATCTGCGCGCTTGCGGGAAAGAAATTCGGAGCCGCCGTGATGAATGACGCTCCCGATGAAGCCGATCCGATCGCCGCGATACGTCTGCTCGGTGATGCCCTGGCCCGCAAAGGCATCGTATGGGAGTTCGAACCGTTCAGCGGATCATCGTCCGAAGCAATCACGACCGATGGGACCAAACAGAAAATCCGTCTGGTGTTTCATACCTGTATGGTACGGAATGCGCTGTTCCGATACGGTCACGAGCAGAAACTTTCCCTCTGCTACATGTCACATGGAGTGTTCGCCGGAGCGCTCGAGAAAATTCTCAAAGGGAAAAAAGCGAGTCTCGAAATCGTTCATGCCGGTCCGAACGCCTGTCTCAAGGAACTGGTACTGGAGGATCTGGAATGAAAACCACCATCTCCACCGAATGGCTTTCCGGATGCAGCGGTTGCCATGTGGCGCTTGTCGACCTGCATGAAAAGCTGCTCAATCTGATGGATTCCGTCGAATTTGTCCGTATTCCGATTCTGATGGATGAGAAAGGCTATCCTCCGGCGGATGTGGGTATTATCGAAGGAGCTATCCGCAGCGAACATGATCGTGAGGCTGCGATTGCACTCAGAAAGAGTGTCAAGACACTGATCGCCTTCGGTACCTGTGCGGTATATGGTGGTCCCTCGGGTATCGGATGGTTGTATCCGCCCGAGACCATTCTCAATAGTGTTTACCGGAACGGGCCCACCACCGCGAGCGGAGAATCGCTCGACGCGACACTTCCGCAACTCGAGCAGAGTGTCGTACCGGTCAACGAAGTAGTTACCGTGGATCTCCATCTTCCCGGATGCCCTCCTCACCCGTCATGGATCGCCACGGCACTCGGCGCGCTGCACGATCCGGAGCGTCACACGCTCGAACAGAAAACCGTCTGTTCACAATGTGAACGGTCGATGAAAAAACAGACGGGGGTTTCCCTGCAGACGGGACAGGTGCACGCATCCGATGATGAACTCTGCTTTCTGAGTCAGGGAATCGTCTGTCTCGGTTCCGTCACCATGGAACGCTGCCAGTCGCCGTGTCCCAACCGGGGGATCGCCTGTGCCGGGTGCGCCGGTCCGTCATTCGACATCATCGTCGAACCGCACCTTGATATACGGACAATGGTGGCACGACGTATGCACATGCTTACCGGTATCGATCAGGCTGAGATCGATGCCTATATGGAGCAGGAGGCGAAAACGTATTACGCATACACATTGGCATCACCCGTCATCTACAATAAACCGGGGGTCAAAATGAAAACATGGGCGGCGCCGGAAGCGACCGGATCACCGTAAGCGGAGATAATCGGCAAAGCCCGATATCTTTGAGTCCCCGCCCGGGGTATCCCGATTTTGAATGAATTATCATAAAGGAAGTGCCGTATGACGAAAACAGTTACACTCGAACCGGTTACCCGTATCGAAGGGCATGCGAAGATCTCCCTCGATCTTGATGACAACGGCGAAGTGCTCAAGGGACACCTGCAGGTGCTTGAACTGCGGGGTTTCGAAAAACTGGTCGAAGGAATGGAATGCGCGAAAATGCCGCTTATCACCGGACGCATCTGCGGCGTCTGTCCGGCCGCCCACCATCTCGCTTCGGTCATCGCCATCGAAAACGGCTGCGGAACGGTCATTCCCGCTGAAGCGAAGCTGCTGCGGGAGCTGCTGTATGCGGGACACGTGCTGCACTCACATGCGTTAAGCTGCTTTGTACTTACCGGCCCCGATCTTCTCTCGTCCGAAAGTGGCAATGCGGACAAATCCATTTTCCGTATGCTTTCCGACAATCCCGAAATTTCAAAAAAAGCACTGCGCCTCAGAAGCATCGGTCAGAAAATCGTCGAGAAGGTGGGTGGACGGGGCATTCATCCGGTAACCGCCCTGCCGGGTGGAATGTCGTGCCGTCCTTCGACCGATGATCTCGCCACCATGAAAAACTGGGGAAACGAAGCGATTGAACTTCTGGAAACACTCTATCCGGTTATGGCCGGAAAACTTTCCGCGCTCGCTTCCGTCCGTGAAGCCACCGCACTGCCGATGAAAGCGATCGCACTTTCGAACGACCGGGCGATCTCCTTTCTCGAAGGCAATGCCGTCATCCGTGATGCAACTACGGAAACCTGCGGTACGTTTACGGCGGATAACTACGAAAAGTCGCTAACCGAGCATGTCATGCCCGGTTCCTACATGAAGTCGGTCCGGCTTGCCGGCGGTGATTCCTATTTCGTCGGTCCCCTCGCCCGCCTTCTTATCAATGAACGCTACACCACATCGAAAGCTGACGAACTGCTGCAAAAGTTTAAAAATGGAACTACGAACCGCTGGACCGCCTTCGATGCCATCGAGGCCCGCTGTATCGAAATGGTGCACTGCGCGGAACGGATCGTGGAACTCTGCGCCGCCTCCGATACGGGCGCTCCCCTGCTCGTTCCCGTCACCATCGGTAAAGGAACGTTCCGCGGTATGATCGAAGCCCCGCGCG
>JAFGHA010000171.1 GCA_016930275.1 Chitinispirillaceae bacterium | reverse complement strand
GATCTGTTCAACATCTTCAATGGTTGACCGGTCCTGTTCGGCATACTGCACGCGGATGGGGTATTCGTCGTTGCCTTCGCGGTATACCGCGGCCTCGGCGCCGGTCAGTGCAAACCGGAGCGCCATCCCCACCGTGGCAACATTGGTAGCGTATTCATCGAGTACCTGACGCCGGGGAATGAATTTAACCTCAGGCTTCGCGGTTTTCCACGAGATCTGAAAATCGACCAGTCCGGGTATCGTCTGTGCCATAGTCTTTACGGTATCGGCAATCGAGAGGATCTCGTCCATCTCGTCACCGGTAACTTCAACGGTAATGTCCGCTTCTGAACGTCCGCCGCCCATCATGCTCGTTTCCTTGATGATGATCTTCGCATCGGGAATATCGGCAAGCTCCGGTCGCAGCGCATTGACGATCTCTTTTGCGGAGCGTTCGCGTTCTTTCGCGTCGGTCAGTTTGACGATAAGCGACGCGTAGTTGACACCGGTGTTGGTACCCTCGCCGCCGAGCGACGAGTAGATACTTTCAAGCTCGTCGAGCTCCCCTACCCGCTGCTCGATAACGGTAACGGTTGAATCGGTCTGCGCGAGCGACGTTCCCGACGGCATCTCGAGGGTGATCATGATGAGCCCCTGGTCACCCTGCGGAAAGAATTCACTGCCGAGCCGCGGCCCCACGAACATGATCGTTCCGATGAACAGTACAAAGGTCAGGAAGATCACGACGACCCGCAACCGCACCACCTGCCTGAGCACGGCGATATATCCGTTGGCAAGCCGGTCAAAGAACGCTTCGAGACTCAGTGTTTTATGGTCATTCGTACCCTCTTTTTTCGGCTTGAGGAGCTTTGAGGCGAGAATCGGTGCAAAAGTAAATGAAAGGAAGAGCGATGCGATCGTTGCCAGCACGATGGTCAGACCGAGCGATTTGAAAAACTGCCCGGTGATCCCCGACATGGTGGCCATCGGGAGAAACACCGCGATATTGGTCATGGCCGAGGCGATAACCGCAAGCGCAACCTCGTTGGCTCCCTTGTCGGCGGCCTCGGCCACGGGAAGTCCCTCGTCCCGGTGACGCACGATATTTTCGAGGACGATAATCGCATTGGTCACCAGTGTTCCCACCGATATGGCGATCGCCATAAGAGTGAGCATGTTGAGCGTGAACCCGAAAAGCCGCATCCCCATGAAAGTGATGATAATCGCCGCGGGAATTGTCAGTGCCGCGATGATCGTCACCCGCCAGTCACCCAGAAAGAGCAGCAGCATGAATGCGGTCAGCGCGATACCGATACCGATATTGACGTACATGTCCTTTACGGCGGTACGGATAAACTGTGCACGATCCTGCGCGATACCGATTTGGGCGCCGTCGGGCAGCTCCCGGTTGAGTTCATCGATGACTGCGAGAACCATTTTCGATGCCGCGACCGTATTGGCGTCGGGCCGTTTCTGAATGGAAAGACCGATACTGTTGCGACCGTTGAAGCGTGCGTTCTCGCGGAGTTCCTTGTAGGAATCCTCGACATCGGCAATGGTGTAGAGCGGTACCGTGACCGCCCCGTTCCGGCCGACAACCGGGATTCCGAGGTTTTTTATCTGTTCGATGTCGGAGAACTCACCCTGAATACGGATGGTATACTCTTTCCGCGTACCGGTAATATGGCCGCCGGGAAAATTGGCGGTCTGCGCGCCGATGATACCGATAACCGTGGGAAGCGCAACGTTCAACGCTTCGAGCCGGTCCTTGCGGAGATTGATGTGAATTTCACGTTCGTGACCTCCCACCACCGTGATCTGCGCCACACCGGGAATCTTGACCAGCCGTTCCTTGACGGTTTTCTCGGCGATGCGGCGCAGTACATCGGGGCTCTGCGTTCCGGTGAGTGCACAGTTGATGATCGGCTGACTGTTGATATCGTATTTACCGATAATCGGTTTCTGCAGATCTTTGGGCAGGGTATAGAGCAGCGCATCGACCTTGTCTTTCACGTCGATGGACGCGAGGTCGGGATTGGTACCCATCGTGAATTCGAGAATAACGATACCGACCCCTTCGGCGCCGTACGAGGTGATATTCTTGATATTTGCAATCGTGGCGAGCTGTTCCTCGACCGGTTTGAGCACCGATGTCTCGATCTCTTCGGGCCCTGCACCAGGGTAGATCATCTGTACGGTGACATAGGGCAGCTCGATGTTGGGCATCAGGTCGATCGCCAGATTCACGAACGCCACAACCCCGAAGATCAGCAGGGCGACAATGAACATCATCATCGCTACCGGACGTTTTACACTTATGGTTGTTAAAGACATAGGATTCTTCCTGTTGATGGTTGTACCGTTCGTATTACCGGACGATTTTCACTTTGGTTCCATCGGACAGAAGGCCCGCTCCACTTACAACTACCTGCGCGCCTTCGTCGACTCCCCCGGTGATCTCTAACCGGTCTCCCGAACGGTCACCCGCCGTCACGGCGATTTTCTTCGCGATACCGCCGATAACGATATAGGCCGATTTGTCGGTACCCTCGATAATCACCGCATCCATCGGGAGGGTGATCGCCCCCTCCTTAACGCCGGTGACAATGCGCAACTTCAGATACATACCGGGTTTAATCCGGATGTCGGGATTGTCGAAAACAACATCAATGGTAAACGTATGCGTTGACTGATTACCCGAGAGCGGAATCCGGTCGACCTGACCGGTGATGGTGTCGCCGTCAATGACCGCCTCTGCACGCTGCCCCTTGTGAAACCGGTTGATCAGCAGATCACTCACGGTAACGGGTACGCGGATCTTCCTGACGTCGGCAATGGTAACGAGCTCCGCGCCCGGATGGACATTGTTGTTGGTCTGCAGGAGAATATCGAGTACCGTACCGCTGATCGGAGCGACCACGAACTGATTTTTACGGACAATGTCAAGTCCTTCCTTCGCCGTGGAGTAGCCGATATCCACCTGGTCAATGATCTCCTGCGAAACGGCACCTTCTTCGGCAAGCGCTGATACCCGTTTGCGGGATTTTTCAGCATTTTCGAACTGCTGTTTCACCAGATCATAGTTCTGCGGAATCGCCGGTTCGATTTTCATCAGCGAGGCGCCCTTCTTCACGTTGCTGCCGATGGCGACGTTGACCGAAGTAATAGTCCCGGGAATACCGGCGGTGAGGGTCGTCTGGTAGAAGCCCTCCGCCGTTCCGCCCACATACTCATAGAGCTTGAGATCGGTCCGGTCGACAGTGACCACCCGTACCGGCACGCCTTCACGTTTCTGGATATCGGAAATGCTCTCCGCCGGTGCGGAGGACGACGATTTTCCCCGTGAACACCCCGCGCAAAGCAGTGCGGTCAGACACACGGAGAGAAGAATCATACTGAAGCCCGCTGCGGGGCGTATGCCGGTTCGGTTGCTGGTAAGGTACATAGAGGTAACTCCGGTTACTATGTTTACTGGTGATATATTCCGTTTCACAGGGTGCCCGTGAGCTGTCTGAGCTCGATGAGCGCCTGGTTATAGGCGAACAGCACCGCATTGTAGGCGAGGCGCGCCTTGTTGTACTCGAGTTCGGCGTTCTGCATGTCAATCTGCGTGCCGCTGCCGATCTCGAATGATTTTTTGGCTATGGTAAACCCTTTACGGGCGAGGTTGAGGACGTCGCCCATTGATGCCAGACGGTTCCGGGAAACCGTCACCTTTTCCCAGGCATTGCGGGTGGCGAGTTCAAGTCCGTCGGCCGCCTGCTTTTTGGTCAACAGATACATCTCGAGATCCCTTGTTTTCTGGATGACCCGCTGCCGCCGGGTGGCACCGCTAAAAAGTTCCCACGAGAGTCCGACGGCTACCTTGCAGTCGTTACCCCAGACCCCGCTGTTTATATTGTCGAAATCGTACATACCTATCCGGCTGTAACTGCCGCTAGCGTAAACAAGCGGATGGTAATCGGTTTTCGCGAGATTGATGAGCTCCTCCTGCACTGCTTCGCCGCTCTCGAGCTGCATCAGCTGGTCGTTCTCTTCGCGCATTTTCGCGAGCGCCTCTTCGACCGTCATTGAAAAATCGGGTACGGGCAGTTCACCGCTTATCTCGAGAGCAGCCGCGCTGCAGTGCAGCCCGCACTGAACGATAATCGCCTCGAATGCCATCTTCCGATCACTCTGCGCCTTCTCAAGGTCGATCAGCGCGTTGGCCAGCCGAAGCCGTGAACTCAGGGTATCGAGTTCCGCCCCCTTCCCCACGGCGAACCGCACCTTTGCAAGCCGGTGCGTCTCTTGCGCAAGTTGAACGCTCTCTTCCTGAATGGCTACATTGTTGCGGGCCATTATTGCACCAAGGTAGACAGAACTGACTGATGCGATGATTTTATGACGCTCGGCATTCTGCTTCTTCTCCAGGGTGTTCTTGTAGGCCCGGGCAATCCGCAGGCCGACCCCGACCTTTCCCTGCGCGTAAATCGGCTGATTGACCGACACGGAAAGCGCGGTGGTGTTTTTCGGCGTTTCAAAGGCTCCGTCAAATACATTCATCAGCTCGCCGATGGTAACCGCAGAAACAGTCGGCCCGATTTTATTAAGTATCTCCTGCTGCTCGTCGGTGAGTCCGAGCTGCGGATTGGTCGCTGCCGCCTGATAGCTCGAACTGAGTGACTGATAAAATGCCGACTGGTCCCCCCCCCCGCCTCCTCCCAGGCTGTAGGGGATATACTGTGCGAACGCATGGCTCTGATTCACCCCTGCAGTCACCTTCGGCAGGGCACTCCCCCGTGCTTCCCGCACCTGGGCATCCGCTTTGCGCATCTCCCGTTCAACACTCTGGAGCGCTTTCGAGTTCGCCATCGCCGTGTCGATACACTGCTCCAGCGAGTAGTGTTCGGCGCTAACGACGGTTCCGAACTGCAGGGTCATGATAATTGAATAAAACAGTACTCCGATATGCATAACGACTCCTATTGCTTGCCTGCTGATTGCACCGGTCCGGAATCTTCCGGATCGGCCGAACCTATTCCACTGCGGATGAAAGCGAGCAGCGAGGCGGTCTCCTCTTCGGTATCACCCTGCACCCCTCTCATTTTCCACTCGATGAACGTTCCACGAATAAGCGAACTGATATACCTCGATATATTCCCGGCCGATACCCGGGAAGAGATCTCACCCTTCTGCTGCGCTTTTTCGATGAGTTCCCGATGAAACGAAAGTATGGAGTGGTAATAATCAGAAAATTTTTCGGATATAATTTTGTGCTGCTCCACCATCCGCTCCTGGTTGATTCTCAGGGTAACGTGAAAGTTGGTGGCGGAAACCATGAAGGCGAAATGTTCACCGAAAAAGTTGAGCGATGTCCGGATATGCCGTTCAAGATTGACGAAAAACGGTTGATCGGTATTGGTGACAGCTACGAGAGAACTCAGCAGGTTCTCAAAATCGCGAATAGCCAGATAGAGGAATATCTCATCCTTGTCCGCATAGTAGTTATAGAGTGAAGCCTTGGAAAAACCTGCCTCACCGGCGATATCCTCCAGCCGCGACTCATGAAACCCCTTTGCAGCAAACACCTTTCGTGCAGCATCGAGGATGAGATTACACTTCGTATCCCGAACAGTTTTATCACGAATAGACTTTGCATTCATACCATTGACTCCAGAGTCAGTTTTTCGTTATTAGGGTATAAATATACTCCCAAAAAGTCAGTCCGTCAAATTATTATTCTTAACCTTTTTAATTTCATTACCTTAAACATCCACCTTCACAGAGGGTGGCATTGATAGGGCGCCCGTGAAGGGTGTTTCCTGTTCAGGTCAGATCCAACTCCTGCTGTTATGCACCATCTTCTTCTCGATCCTTTTCTATTGCCAACGTACGTAATTCCTGATCGTTTCCTCATCCAGCCCTACCATACTGACACAATATCCATGTGACCAGTAGTGCTGACCATACTACTTCTTACGAAGCCGAGCATTTTTCCTGAATACCTGGATTGCACTCTTTCCTTTCAGAAATCCGATCACTCTACTCACACAGTAACTCGGCGGTATTGACAGTACCAGGTGAATGTGCTCCTTCTTTACATTTCCATCTATCTCTACTTTATGACGGCGAAAAACAGGGAGCATTCTTTCTGGCCGCAATAGCGCCGCACGCCAACCGACTGTTATGACACAAGTAATCCTTTTAGCACCAAATCTATCGCATATGACAACCCTCCCGGTC
>JAFGHA010000170.1 GCA_016930275.1 Chitinispirillaceae bacterium | reverse complement strand
TAATCCCGATAGCATCGGGATACCAACTGAGCTAATGGTGCAAAGATCAAACAAAGACCCGCTGATTAATCCCGACGGCATCGGGATACCAACTGAGCTAATGGTGCAAAGACCGGATAGATACTCCCCGTTGAACGATACCCTCTCGGAGCAGGCGGGGAAAAAAGCATTATAATGAGCGATAAAAATACTTTGTTTTTGTAGAAAATTCAATAATTGCCGGTTTGATGTCGGATATCAGCTATATTTCCCAGAAATATGTTATTGACTTTTTTGACGAAAGTACCGAGGAATGATAGGACATTTCCGGCACGAGGCACTTAATCAGGTTTCAGTCGTTTCCGGTTTTTGTGAAATTATTGAGCACCAGATAGCTGCTTCCAGTAAGACTGAAAACGAGAAATTCCGAGCTGTTCTCAGTAAAATCAGGCAGTTGGCGGCTACTTTTCACAGTACCCTTCTTGTTTTTCGGGAGGGGTGCGTTCTGCATGATCTTACTGAGGAAATGATTCTTGCGGCAGAACCGGCCGGCGGTATTATTCAATATCTTTCACCCGAATGCGGGATTCAATTTGAAGTTTTAACTGAACTGGCGGATGCTCTTCATACCGAGTCGAAGGCCTTGCGGGAAGCTTGTCCGGAGGGCGGAAAAATGACCGAGCGTTGCCGTTATATTGCTTCTTCCGCGGAACGACTGCATGAACTTTTCCTCAGACCGATTTCATACCTGCAGGAAGTGATACGTATCAACCGGCTTGGTGATGCGCCATCTGCATAGTTACGATTCTTCTTCAATCTCCCTGATCCATGATCGCTCAATCTTCAGGATTGCCCGCCCCAGGCACTCGACTGAGAGCAGCAGGTGCATCGATGAGGCACTGTGTGCGACGATTCCTTCGATGCCAGCGAAAGGACCGTGGATTATCTTTACCGGTGTTCCTTCTGTGAACTGCTCGGTTACCGGTTCAAGCGGAGCTTTTCCCTGCAGGGCGAAGTAAACCTGGTTGAGTTCATGGATAAACCGTTTTTGATGCCTGATCTCAATCAGGTTGACTACCCGACCCGACCGGTAAATATCATGCGGCTGGTTTTGTGCGAAGGCGATATAACCGGGGAAAAGGGGGACATGAAACAGCCGGGGGTGGCTGGTTCCGGGGCGGGGGGTGTTTTTCAGGTACAATGGCAGATAGTACTCGATACCTGCGCTGAAAAAATCGGCGGCCAGGAGTTTTTCCTGACGCGGTTTTACCTTGGCGACCCACCATCGTTCATCGGCTTCGTCGAGAGGGCGGTCGGGAAAGCGTTCAGTAGCTGGGGCGGTCTCACTCATATCTTCTCAAGTCGGTCACGGTATTTATGGTGCCGGCGAATCCCGGGACCTCTGTTTCCGGTGTCCCGTTGCCGGATGAAATAAGTAGTGCGAATGGAATAATACATTGCAACCGGTGGAATGTGCAACGCATCCATCGGCGAGAAACGACCATGGTTTTACATGGTTATATTTCTGATACAGTCGAGTTTTTCGAGTTCCTCTTCCATAGGGTGCGGCCGATATCCCTGAGCTGCGGCATATGCGCTGTCGAGTGATACATCGGCAGCGCGCGGGGCCGACAGGGGAATATCACTCTGCCGGCAGGGGGTGATCGCCGGTCGAAGTTTCAACGCAGCCGCAAGTATACGGCCCATGTCGTATCGGGATAACCGCTGCGGCCCGCCAAGATGAAAAATACCCGTTGTTTCCTTGTCAAGCAAAAGCAGCAGTCCGGCAGCCGCATCAGAAGCACTTGCGGGAGTGCGGTATTCATCGGTAAACAGTCGGAGCTCTTTTCCGGCCCGCAGAGCGTTGATCATTGGATGAATAAAACTTTTCGCATGCATTGGAGCATCGCCGAACATGAGCGGCATTCTGCAGACGATGGCACCGGGGTACACGGTTAAAATTTCTCGCTCTGTAGCTGCTTTTTGTCTGCCGTAGAGATTAAGCGGGTTGACCGGGTCATTTTCTCCGTAGGGAGGTCGGATACCATCGAATACCAGGTCGGTAGAAGTGAATAAAAACGGGATTCCCGCTGCGGCGCACTGCCGGGCAAGGGCAACGGTGGCCGTTACGTTGATCGCTGCGGATTCATCCGGATGGTTCTGACAGAAGTTCGGATCCGCGGCGGCAGCGGTGTGGATGACGGCATCCGGTGCATGGGCGGAAAACAGACCGGTACGGAAATCATCATTCGTCAAATCGCCGTGTGCTTCGTCGACGGAATCGATGCCGATAGGATTGGTCATGCAAACGCCGGTGACGTTGTAGGTGTCGGTGGCCTGACGGCAGATATTCCAGCCGAGAAACCCCGAAGCGCCGGTGACAAGCAGCCGTTTTAACGGGGCGCGCGCCATGATTCAACGTTCTGCGAGGAATTTGTTCAGTTCAATACGGAATTCATCGAGAAGCGATGCTTCGGGAACTTTGCGCAATGTTTTGCCCCCGGCGATAATGAGTCCTTCATGTTTACCTCCGGCGATACCGATGTCCGCTTCACGGGCCTCACCGGGACCATTGACGATACATCCCATGACGGCGATGGTGATGTTTTCCTCAATATTGCCAACCAGTGCTTCAACCTGTGCGGCGAGCCGTGCGACATCGATTTCCGTTCTGCCGCAAGTCGGGCAGGCTATCACTACCGGGCCTTTGGCAAGACCGAGTGATTTGAGTATCTCCCGGGCGACATGGATCTCATCGACCGGATCTCCGGCAAGCGATACCCTGATAGTGTCACCGATACCCTCGGCAAGCAGTGTTCCGATGCCGACGGCGCTGCGGATGGTGCCGGTGCGAACGGTGCCGGATTCGGTAATGCCGATATGCTGCGGGGTATCGGAATGGGCCGCCAGAAGCCGGCATGCTTCGACGGTAGTGACGACGTTGCTTGCTTTAATGGAAATGATCGTGTCGTTGAACTGGTACGACTCCATCATCCGGATATAGTCAAGCGCGCTTTCGAGAAGCGCCTGCGGTGTGGGGCCGCCGTGTTTCTCGAGGAGACGCTTCTCCAGGGAACCGCTGTTGACGCCTATACGAATGGGAATGTGTGCCGAACGTGCGGCATCGACAACTGCCCGTACCCGTTCCTCGTTGCC
>JAFGHA010000169.1 GCA_016930275.1 Chitinispirillaceae bacterium | reverse complement strand
GGGGTTGGTCGCCTCGGTGTGGACCTTCCCTGTCTGAACCGACTCTTTTCCCAACAGGAATTTATCGATCATGGCCTGTAGCGACGCTTCATACCCGGATCGCCACTGACAATGGCTGCCGGAGGTCGATTCGTAGGTCATGTGGTCTCCGACCCCGAGCGCTTCGAAGATGAGCTTACCGACATTCCCTGTTACCCATGCAGAATTTTCGTCAGCCCAACTTATGGAATGGTTGGGATTGTCCATGATGTACAGCCCGCGCGGAGCGATGAGACCCATCATTTCGTGCATGTCGATCGGCAGTCGATCGGTATTGTCTCCTCTGGCGTTGTTCCCCGTCGAAAAAGAACGAAGTTGCACCTCGGAGAGCCAGCGAGAAATACCACCGATGGCATTGTAGGCATATTCTCCGGTAGGATCGAGTATTTTGATCAGGCGCAGTGCGACAGTACCCCCCGCACCGCATTCAAAAGGCATAGTCAGAGCGATACGATTATCGAGCACACCGGCGACGAAGGCACCTTTGCCCAGTCGCGAACACCCGGTCACCCCGACCCGGTAGGGATCAATAACCTCCGGGTGTTGTTCCAGAACGTCGAGAACGCGACTTATCTGCCAGGCCTGAGCCGTAAGGTAGCCTGCGGGATGATCAGAACCGTAACAATCGTAGAAAGGACCACTCTTGGGACCACTGGTGCCGCCCGTCTCGATCGCGTTGAAGGTGATCGATGCAACCCCCCGGGGGACCGGCGGACCACCGAAACCTCCATACACGATTATCGCCGGTGCCGGTTGGCTCGCCCCGTTCATGTTTACCGAAAGGTCAAATGAACAACCCTTCGCACCCTCGCTTACTTTTACGGTAATTTTGCTGCTGCTTACGGTTCCGGTAACCGAACCTTTGGCGGGAATCGGTTTTTCACCATAGAGATAATGCAGCGCCTGCTGATACAGCTCTTGCCTCCTGCACGCCCACTCGCTTTTTTTCGTGATACGGGTGCCGCTGAGCATCTTGAAAGGATCGGGTAGTTTGGCATCGGCCGTAAGGGAATTGTATCCCGGCAGGGTACCGACCGGGCAGAGGCCGGCGGTGGGATTTTCCTTCCTGCCCCAGGCGATTTCGTCCCCCGCAACACTGCTGTCCATTTCGATCGAAATGTCACTGAGAGTATAGGAGGTAACCGGTACCACCGCATCCCTGAATCCCTGTTTAGTAGCGCTTATCGTATCCACCGCCGCTGCCGCGCTTCCGGCCAGAGTGAAATCACCTCCGGATAGCGCACCGGCATGCTTATGAAGAAGATGCAATTCATTTCCCGATTGTATAATCTGGCAGGTATAAACGGAATTGTTGACGCTTACACGAACGATGTTATAGCCTGACGCGAGCCTAGGAAGCGTAAGCCGTTCGGTTGCGGGGTTGAAATCCGAGAAATCTTTGGAGGCGATACATCTCCCGTTTCCCGATAAAATCGACACATTCCCGCACAGATTCCCTGCGCCCCGCGAAAATGCAACGGCATTACCCTGCAATGAGAATAAGAGCATTTGTGTCTGGGGCGCATTCATCCTGACTGCAACAGGTGAAACGAGTTCGAATTTCCCGTCCGCTTTGGTGACCACGGAAACCATTTTACCTTTAAGCAGAACGGTAACGCCTGCGAGCGGTCCACCACCTTTTTTCGTAACGCTTCCGGAAATCCGGTATTCTCCGGTGCCTGCAGCCACACTATTTCCAACAAAAAAGAGCAGGATACACACATGCAGTATTTTCATAGTTCCTCCTTAAAAACATGAATAATGTCTATATATTCATCTGTATCCTGAAATGATACATAACTATTTTTCCAACACAGATTTCAAAAGCATAGTGTCTGTTTCACAGCTATATTTATTAGTTTGTACATCGCTAACCTGCAAATACTGTCGATTGCCTACTTTTCTCTGCAAGCATGGGTTCCGTTATTTATAACCCTACCATACCGTCCCACCGGATAAACTGATCAGACCGCTTATTTGAAAAAACCTATTTTCCTGATCTCGGAAATTCCATCCAGTGTCATTTTCAGCAGGTAATACCCGTTCGTTATAGTCCTTTCCGGTAACTGCATCGATACCGCATCGGAAACACCAGTAACATTTCTGCCGAACAGTTTACGCCCATTGATCGAAAAAAGTTCACACGTCATAGTGGTATATGGATGGCTGACAGTAACCGTATGAGTTGATGCATTATATCGTATGTTCTGTGTGCCCCGGGCCTGTTCCACAGCTGTCTCTTCGACTACCGGAGTCGGATCGGTACAGTCGGTACAGATCAGAGAAAAATTATCCATCAGGCAGGTGCCGCCTCCCGTATTGGATGCGCTCACCGTGGCCTTCCCGGTTGAAATTTTAATACCCGATATGCTTATCTCCGTCCAACTGCTCGAATTGACGGATTCCTTCATTTCTGTGTCACCGAAATCGGCTATTGAAATCTGGCCGTTACCCCGGACATCGGCTTTCATTTCATAGGTACCGGCGGGCAGGTCGGCTATGGTCGGATTTTCGGGTATTCTTTGAGTCGCTGTCGCGCCCGCACCCAGGCTCAGGCAGAAATTGCCCGCACCGGAAGAACCTTCGGCATTCGGGTCTTTGCCTTCCCATCCTATTACAGAGTTTACCGTAATTCGGTCAGCTTCAAAACAGGGATTCAATATATGGTTGTTCCTCGGCCCGATCTTCCATGTACCTTTAACGGCGTCAATTG
The DNA here is from genome assembly GCA_016930275.1 of Chitinispirillaceae bacterium. Classification (GTDB taxonomy): domain Bacteria; phylum Fibrobacterota; class Chitinivibrionia; order Chitinivibrionales; family Chitinispirillaceae; genus JAFGNB01. Next base: position 606 of record JAFGHA010000169.1, on the reverse strand, counting down.
ACCACTGAGACAATGAATTGAATGTGCATGTCGTGCCCTCAATAGTAATCGGGCACCACTGGTTGTACCCTGTGCCGTTACCGGCATTGTTACACCAGCGATCACCACAGTAGATAACGGTGGTATCTTCGGTGCCGTTGACCGTTATAAAAAAGCCGCTTTGAGTAACATGGGCGTAATCAAGATCAGTGTTGATCATGATGGCTTCTCTATTATACGGTCCCAGGATATTGTCGGATGATATGTAATAACAATGAGAGGTATTCCATCCATGCAGATCGCCGGAGCATGCGTAATATCTGCCCTTATACTTGAACATGCAGTTACCTTCCCGACCACCGGCGCCACTGAATATCTCGACAGTCCGTTCACAGGCTAAATAATCGGATTCACGAAGTGGAATCACATACACATGGCTGCGTCCGCTCTTGTTTGAACAGATGATATAGGGCGTTCCGTCATCATCAATGAACGTAGTTGCATCACCGGTACCGCCGTTGACCATTGGCTCCGGAGTCTCTATGTGGTGCTGTTTAAATGGACCGGTCGGCGAATCGGCGGTTGCGAATACGACATCGTTGTTTACCTGCGCGATAAGCACGTATT